>NZ_JBIVJB010000017.1:0-77491 GCF_044750025.1 Pseudomonas sp. NPDC088885
AGCTTACCGTAAAGCTGATGAAGCTCTGGCTGCTGCTCAAAAAGCACAACAGACTGCTGACGAAGCTAACGAGCGTGCTCTGCGCATGCTGGACAAAGCTAGCCGCAAGTAATAGTCCTTCGGGATTGTTATCAAGCCGATCCGATGTCTGGATCGGCTTTTTTGTGCCTGGTACTTTTGTCCGGGCAATAAAAAACCCGCCGACGCTTTGGGCATCGACGGGTTCTTGATCGCCAGCTTACTGCTGCATATCGATCGGCGCACTCGAGACAATCGGCGCCGACGCACTCGGCGTGCCGATTTCTGTCGGCAGACCATCTTCAGCGGCGACCACGTCGCGCACTACATCCCAATTCACCCGCAGGTTACTGGTGACGTCTTCACGCTTGAGCATCGCATTGATGACCGCCGTGTGTTTGTCGACCACCGACGGGTTGCCCTTGTCGTCGATTGGCGTGTGCGCTTCCAGGTACACCTTGCCGCCACTGCTGCCGAACTTGTAGGCATCGTTGATGATGCGCACCGACGTGCCGACCGGCACCATGCTGGCCATTTCCAGCACGTTGTTGTTGAACATGCGGAAGCAACCGTGGCTGGTACGCATGCCGATACCGAATTTCTTGTTCGAACCGTGAATCAGGTAACCCGGCGTGCCGAGGTTGAACTTGAACGGCCCCAACGGGTTGTCCGGGCCGGCCGGTACGACGTTCGGCAGCGGATCGCCATCAGCGGCGTGCTCAGCCTTGATCGACGCTGGCGGCGTCCAGGTCGGGTTCGGCGTCTTCGCGGTGATGGTGGTGTGCGCGATCGGCGAACCCCAACCTTCACGGCCAATCCCCAGCGGGAACGTGTAAACCACGTTCTTGCCCTTCGGGAAGTAGTAGAGGCGGTACTCGGCGAGGTTGATCACGATGCCTTCGCGCGGGCCCGGCGGCAGGATGAAACGGGTCGGCAGGACGATTTCTGTGCCGGCGCCCGGCAACCAGGCATCGACGCCCGGGTTGGCCGCGACCATTTCCGAATAGCCCAGATCGTAGGTCGTGCCCAGATCGGCGAAGGTATCTTCGTACTTGGCTTTGATTACCTGCACCTGACCGATGATGTCTTCACCGGGTGGTGGCAGGGGAAACTCCAATGCAGCAACGGGACCGGCCACACACAGGGCGGCAAGTGACAGGCAGCGGGTGACGGCAGGCAAGCGCGGCAACATCCGGAAAATCCTTCGCATGATCAACAAGGGTATAAGAGCGCGATTGTACACCGCACTTTGAAATTTCGGGGAGACCACCCTGCAGCAGGCGATGCAAGGTGCTTTGGGTGGGAGCGAGCCTGCTCGCGAAGGCCGTGTGTCAGTCGCCAGAAGTGTTGACTGACACGGCCTCTTCGCGAGCAAGCTCGGCTCCTACAAGATCAGAGCTCGAAACGCAGCTCCGGCCAGATCGGCGACGTGCCACGCTTCTGCGACTCCAGAATCGCCCGGCACAGCGAGCACAGGCGCTGATCCTGAAACACCCGGCGATCAACACTCGACCAGCGCGGTTGCGCCGGCAGCAGGCTGCCACACAGGGTTCGATCAGCCGAGCCACCGAGTTCGAGCTGACGCGTCACCAAATGCACCCGCACTTCCTGGCAGGCGAACAGATCCAGCTGCTCGTCAGGCTCGATCAGTTGGTAGGCAAACAGGGACCAGGCAGAACGCGACATCTGGGGCTCCGAATAAGGGGGCGCCACATTAGCCGAAAGCCTGCCCTTAGAAAAGCCTCATAACAGCGGTTTTAGCGTCGGCCAGACATTTTCCAGCAACTTGCCCTGAGCCCCGACCGCCGGGTGTAATCCATCAGCCTGCATCAAGTCCGGATGACCGCCGACGCCGTCGAGGAAAAACGGCACCAGCGGGATCTTTTTATCGTCGGCGAGTTTGCCGTAGACCTCGGCAAAAGCATCGGTGTAACGCTTGCCGTAGTTGGGCGGCAACTGCATACCGAGCAACAACACCTTGGCGCCGCTCTGGCGCGAGCTGTCGATCATCGAGGCAAGATTTTGTTGCAATTGAGTTGGCGGCATTCCGCGCAAGCCATCATTGCCGCCCAGTTCGAGGATCACCAGTTCCGGCTTATGCTCTGCAAGCAGCGCCGGCAGGCGCGCCTGGCCTCCGGCGCTGGTGTCACCGCTGATGGAGGCATTGACGACTTTATCGTCGAAACCCTCCTGTTTGAGCCGTTGTTCGAGCAACGACACCCACCCCAAGCGGGTATCCAGCCCGAAACCGGCGCTGATACTATCGCCAACGATCAGGACAGTACCCGCCGCTGCGTTCTGGGCCATGCACATAACGGCCAGGCCAGCACTCAAAAACCACACACGCATCGGATTCTCCATGGGCTCAAGCATTCTCACCGCGAAGAACCTCAGCAAAGTGGTTCCCAGCGCGGAAGGTGAACTGACTATCCTGCACGAACTCAGCCTGGAACTGAACAAGGGCGACAGCCTGGCCATCGTTGGGGCGTCCGGTTCCGGCAAATCCACCCTCCTCGGCCTGCTCGCCGGCCTCGACCTGCCGAGCAGCGGCGAAGTCATTCTCGCCGGGCAAAGCCTGAGCAATCTCGATGAAGACCAGCGCGCACGCATTCGCGCCGAGCACGTTGGCTTCGTCTTCCAATCGTTTCAATTGCTCGACAGCCTCAATGCGCTGGAAAACGTCATGCTGCCGCTGGAACTCGACGGCCGCAAAGATGCGCGTGAGCGTGCGACCGAATTGCTCCAGCGCGTCGGCCTCGGTCAGCGCCTGACTCACTCGCCGCGCCAGCTCTCCGGTGGCGAGCAGCAGCGTGTAGCGATTGCCCGAGCGTTTGCCGCCGAGCCTGATGTGCTGTTCGCCGATGAACCCACCGGCAACCTCGACAGCCACACCGGCGAGCGCATCAGCGACTTGCTCTTCGAGTTGAACAAGGAACGCGGCACCACCCTGGTGCTGGTGACCCACGACGAACGCCTGGCCCATCGCTGCCGGCGCCTGATCCGTCTTGAAGCCGGGCTGTTGGTCGCCCCTCTGGAGCCTTGATGGCACGTTTGCCGCTGTTGCGTCTGTTCAGTCTCGCCATTCGCCAATTGCTGCGCGATGCCCGCGCCGGCGAATTGCGCGTGTTGTTCTTTGCATTGGTGGTGGCCGTGGCGGCCAGTACCGCCATCGGTTACTTCGGCGCACGTTTGAACGGCGCGATGATGTTGCGCGCCACCGAGTTTCTCGGCGCCGATCTGGTGCTTGAAGGCAGCTCACCGGCCCGCGAGGAGCAAATCAAAAGCGGCACCGAGTTGCGCCTGAATCATGCGCAAGTGGTGGAGTTCTCCAGCGTCATCGCCACCGACAACGGCATTCAGTTGTCGAGCATCAAAGCCGTGGATCGCGCCTATCCATTACGCGGTGAACTGAAAAGTGCACCGGCACCCTTCGCCCCTGAAGACATCGGCGGCGAACCGCAACCCGGCGAAGCCTGGGTCGAAGCACGCCTGCTGACCGCACTGGATCTGAAGATCGGCGACAGCATCGACGTCGGCATGAAGACGCTGAAGCTGACCCGCATCCTGACTTACGAACCGGATCGCGCCGGCAACTTTTATAGCCTGACCCCACGGGTACTGATCAACCTCGACGACCTCGCCGCCACCGGCGTGGTGCAACCGGGCAGCCGGGTGAGTTATCGCGAACTGTGGCGCGGCGAACCGCAGGCGCTGGAAACCTATCGGCAACTGATCAAACCGGGCCTTGCGGCCAATCAGCGCATTCAGGATGCCCGCGACGGTAACCGGCAAATTGGTGGCGCGCTGGGCAAGGCCGAACGTTATCTGAACATGGCCAGCCTGGTCGCAGTGCTATTGGCCGGCGTTGCAGTGGCATTGTCGGCGAACCGTTTTGCCAGTCGCCGTTTCGATGCCAGCGCGTTACTGCGCTGCCTCGGACTGTCGCGCCGGGAAACCATGCTGCTGTTCAGTATTCAACTGACCGTACTTGGCTTGCTCGCTGCCCTCAGCGGTGCGCTGCTCGGTTGGCTGGCGCAGTTGGGCCTGTTCGCGCTGCTGCATGATTTGCTGCCGAGCGATGTGCCTGCGGGCGGATTGTTTCCGGCGATTGCCGGGATCGGCACCGGGCTCGTAGCCTTGGCCGGCTTCGCCCTGCCGCCGCTCGCGGCACTGGGTCGCGTACCGCCGCTGCGCGTGTTGCGTCGCGACATGCTGCCGATTCCGTCGAGCACCTGGATGGTTTATGGCGTGGCACTCGGCGCGCTCGGCTTGATCATGTGGCGCTTGAGTCTGGATCTGCTGCTGACATTTGCCTTGCTCGGCGGCGGTGTGGTTGCCGCGCTGGTGCTTGGCGGTTTGCTGCTCTTACTGCTGAAAAGTCTGCGCCGGATGCTCGCCCGCGCTTCGCTGCCGTGGCGCCTGGGTCTGGGCCAGTTGCTGCGTCATCCCTTGGCCGCCGCCGGTCAATCGCTGGCCTTCGGTTTGATCCTGTTGTCGATGGCGTTGATCGCGCTACTGCGTGGCGAACTGCTCGACACTTGGCAAAACCAGTTGCCGAAAAATGCCCCTAACTACTTTGCCCTGAACATTCTGCCCGCCGATAAACAGGCGTTCAGCGATCACCTGATCAATGTGTCAGCCCAAGCGGCGCCGCTTTATCCGGTAGTGCCGGGCCGACTGATCAGCATCAACGGCGATCCGGTACAGCAGATCGTCAGCAAGGATTCGGCGGGGGATCGTGCGATACAACGCGACCTGAGCCTGACTTGGGCTGCCGATTTGCCCACCGGTAACAAAATCACCGCAGGGTCATGGTGGAGCGGACAACCGTCGGACGACGTACCCGGTGTGTCGGTCGAAGGTAAAGTCGCAGAGAGCCTGAAACTGAAGCTTGGCGATCATCTGGTATTCACGGTCGGCGGGGTCAATCGTGAAGCGAAGGTCACCAGCCTGCGCGAGATCAACTGGGATAACTTCCAGCCGAACTTCTTCATGATCTTCCAGCCGGGCACCTTGAAAGATCTGCCAGCGACCTACCTGACCAGCTTCTATCTGGCACCGGGTCATGATCAACAGATTGTCGAGCTGTCGCGCGCCTTCCCGGCGGTGACCATCCTGCAGGTCGAAGCCCTGCTCGAACAGCTGCGCAGCATCCTCGCCCAAGTCACCCTGGCCGTGGAATATGTGTTGTTGTTTGTTTTGGCGGCGGGGATGGCGGTGTTGTTTTCCGGCCTGCAAGCGACGCTGGATGAACGTATTCGCCAAGGCGCGTTGTTGCGTGCGCTGGGCGCGGAACGACAATTGCTGATCAAGGCGCGGCGTATCGAGTTCGGTTTGCTCGGCGCGGTCAGCGGTTTGCTCGCGGCCATCGGTTCGGAAGTGGTGAGTCTGGTGCTCTATCGCTACGCCTTCGACCTGCCGTGGCATCCGCATCCATGGTTGTTGGTGCTGCCATTGATAGGCGCGGCGCTGATCGGTGGCGCCGGTGTATTCGGTACGCGCCGGGCGCTCAACGCAAGTCCGCTGACAGTGTTGCGCGAGGGTTGATAGACTCCAGCGGACTTAACCACAAGAAGTTGCCATGAGTCGCTACCGCCCTCCCCGCCCCGCTGGCACCGCGCTGATCACCCCCGAAGGTGAAGCGCGGATGCGTGCCGAATTTCATGAGCTGTGGCATGTGCGTCGCCCGCAGGTGACTCAGTCCGTCAGCGAGGCTGCGGCGCAAGGTGATCGCTCTGAAAACGCCGAATACACCTACGGCAAGAAGATGCTGCGCGAGATCGACAGCCGCGTGCGCTTTCTGACCAAACGTCTGGAAGCACTCAAGGTGGTCAGCGAAAAACCCAGCGACCCGAACAAGGTTTACTTCGGTGCGTGGGTCACGATCGAGGACGAAGACGGCAAGCAATCGCGTTACCGCATCGTCGGCCCCGATGAACTGGATCTCAAACTCGGTTTGATCAGCATCGATTCGCCACTGGCCCGCGCCTTGATCGGCAAGGCGCTGGACGCTGAGGTGCGCGTGCAAACGCCGACCGGAGAACAGTTCGTTTACATCGTGGCGATCGAATATCTCTGAAAAGTCAGCGGCGGGTGATCAGGCCTTGCCGCGCAACGCGGGTCAGTTGCTTGATCATTTCCGGCGCGTCTTCCGCGCTTGGCGCCTGAATCACTGCCAGATCAAAACTGTCACTGGTAAACCGCGCCAGCGACTCGCCGTCTTCAACAAACTGGATCAGGAATGCGGCAGGGCCGCCGCTGCGGCGTGGCCAACCATCGAGATAACGCAACAGCGTCGGCTGATGTTTGCCGCCAAGCAGGATTTTCGGGTTGCGTTGAGTGATATGCGCGGTGATCGGCGCGGGACGTGCAGGAGGGCGTAGTGCATTCATTGGTCGTGTCTCTGCCTCAAAAGTCTGCATGGCAGGTGAGAGGCAACACCGAACCAGCGCTTTAGCGGTATTTCGAAGCCCTGTTCCGGCTTCTGACGGCAACTGTTGAAGTCACCTGGCGCCCCGCAAGTAGCTGTTTAAATCGGCGCATAAACACATGCTAGATAACGTGACCGTACAGTGTCAAGAATCAGCAGCTATAAGCGACATCACCACTGCAAGGTGATGCGGCTTTCGAATTCGCGCTCCTCGCCAGTGACCGGGTCGATGAAGCGCAGGCCCTGCGCCAACAGTTTCAGCGGATTGGCGTAGTCATCTTCAACGTCTTTCAACACATCCGGATAAAACGGATCGTTGCAGATGCTCGCGCCCAATGCGCTCATGTGCACACGCAGTTGATGTTTTTTGCCGGTGACCGGGTACAGGCCATAGCGCCACAGATCGCCGTTCTTCTCGCGAACTTCGACCGCCGTTTCCGTATTGCTGACGCCCGGCCCTTCCTGCATGCGGAAAAACGGCTCGCCATCGACCAGTCGACTTTTGTGTACCAACGGGAAATTCAGCTCAGGCAGCGCTGGCGCGATGGCTTCGTAGCGCTTGTCGATCTGCCGGGTCGGGAACAGTGACTGATACGCCGAGCGCGTTTGCGGATTAGCCGAGAAGATCACCAGGCCGGCGGTGTGCCGGTCGATGCGGTGCAGCGGCACCAGATGAGGATTGTCCAGACGCCGAATCAAGCGCCGCAGCAACGTCTGTTCGACGTACTCGCCAGCCGGGGTCACTGGCAGGAAATGCGGTTTGTCCGCCACCACCAGATGCTCGTCGGCATAAAGAATCGCCTCGACCACCGGGATCGGTTTCTCGTCCGGCACTTCACGGAAGTAGTGAATGCGCAGACCTTCCTTGTACGGCAGATCCACCGAGATCGGTTGACCATTACCGTCGAGCACTCGGCCACGGGCGATACGATCCAGCCACTGCTCACGGCCGATTGCCCGGAAGTGCTCGCACAAACAATCAAGCACCGTCGACCAGGAACCCGGTGGCAGATACAGGGTGCTGGCCTGATTGTGTGCAGCGGAAAATGGAGATGTGGACATACGAAAATTCTAACCCTCAGTGCAGGCCGGCATTATCCAACACTGAGGGAAACGAACCTAGCGCAGAATCCTCACGCCGGAATCGACTTGAGCGCCGCCGCCTCAGTGAACTCCTTGAGCCAGCGCAACACCTCGACCGCCTCCCAGCGACCCGGGTCATACAAGGCGTAGAGCAAGCCCTGATAACCGACAACGTCGAGTTGCTTGTGATAACCGGCACGCTGAAACAGCGCCTCGATCTCGGCAAAGCACGTATTGAAATGGACTTTATTGAAGGGCGTCTTGCCTTCCGTGACCAAGCCGTCGAGGCGCAATTCGGCGACGGCCTCGCGCACCACGTCAACCGACATCCGGTTCACGCTGTTCTTCAACTGTTCGACATTGACCACGGTGCATCCCTCTGACGTCCGGCTCACCTGCTCACACCCTGCAAAAAACACAGAATGCAGCAGGTCAACCCAATTACTGTATGAACATACAGTAACCGAATATTTGGCAAACTGCCAAGGAATGGATGCGCGGTCGCGACCGGCGGGGAGGATGCAAAAAATCCACTATTGGAGGAACGCCACAACCTGATCAGCGTTGAACGGCCAGCCCAACTCCGCGCCGGTGTCGACGCGGCGCAGCACTGGAATGCGCAGACTGTAAGCCTCGAACCACGACTCGTCGTCAGCAATGTCGACCAGTTCAACCAGCAAACCGTGCTCGACAAAAGGCATCAGCTCGGCTTCGGCCAATTCGCACAAATGGCATCCAAGGGTGCCGAACAGCTGACATTCAGGAGGCATGATGGGCTCGACCACAAAGAAAGTGCGCCTATTCTAGGCCGCAGCGCAAAACCCGTCGACCCACCGCCGCCCAAAGGCTTGAGCCTTTCCGACAGCGCTTGCGCGCAAAACCCTGATGCAAATCAGTCCACAGAAATCGCAATTACGTGATCCTCCCGCTCTTTTTGCCTCTACGCTTGAACAGCCAGAGCCTGACATCGGAGTGTCTAGTGTTTGCCAACCTGTTGATCATCCTCGCCTCGTCCCTCGTGGTGATTGCCCTGTTCCGCCGTCTGCGATTGCCGCCGGTGCTGGGTTACCTATTCGTGGGTTTGCTGGTCGGGCCGAGTGCGTTCGACTGGGTCAACGAGAGTGAGCATCTGCCGGACGTGGCTGAATTGGGCGTGGTGTTCCTGCTGTTTTCGCTCGGGCTGGAATTTTCTCTGTCGAAGATGATTGCGTTGCGCCAAGTGGTATTCCGGCTGGGCAGTCAGCAGGTGCTGATCAGCACCGCGCTTCTGGGTCTGATCCTGATTTTGCTGGGCATGCCGGTGACGCCCGCTTTGTTGCTCGGCGCCGGGCTGTCGTTGTCGTCCACGGCGATTGTCACCAAGGAACTCGGCAGTCTCGGCGAAGTGTTCAGCAGCCACGGCCAGAACGCGATCGGCGTGTTGCTGTTTCAGGACGTGGTGGCGGTTTTGCTGCTGACGCTGGTGCCGGTGTTCGCCGGCAGCAGCGCACAGGCCTGGTACTGGGCCCTGCCCCTGACGCTGGCGAAAACCGTGGTGCTGTTTGTCGGTCTGCTGCTCGCCAGTCGCTGGTTGCTGCCACGGCTGTTTCATGAAGTGGCGGCTTCGCGCTCCGCGGAATTGTTCGTGCTGTTGGCGCTGGTGATCGTACTGCTGACGGCGTGGCTGACGCACTTGCTCGGCTTGTCCCCTGCCCTCGGCGCGTTTCTCGCCGGCATGTTGCTCGGCGAGAGTCATTACCGGCATCAGATCGAAGCCGATATACGGCCATTCCGCGACATCTTGCTCGGGGTGTTTTTCGTCAGCATCGGCATGCTGATCGACCTGCAACTGTTTGCCAGCGATGGCTTGCTGATTCTCGGACTCACGGTCGGTTTGATGGTGATCAAGGGGATCGTCGTCGCGCTGCTGGTGAAGTGGCGCGGTAGCGATAGCGAAACCGCGTGGCGCAGCGGTCTCGCCTTGGCCCAGGGCGGCGAGTTCTGCTTCGCGCTGATGGCGCAGATGCAGCAAAGCAGTCTGCTGCCGGAAAGACTCGGCGCCTTGCTACTGGCGGCGACGTTCTGCTCGATGGTGCTGACGCCGCTGCTGTTACGCGCCGCACCACGCATCGCCGCCGCCCTGCACCGCAAGCCCAATCAGGAAGCGCAGATCGAAGAGATCAGCGCGCTCAACGCGGACCTCGACAAGCACGTGGTGATCTGTGGTTACGGTCGCGTCGGCCAATCCATCGGCCGCTTCATGCGCAACGCCGGACAACCGTTCATTGCTTTGGACAATGATCCGGTGCGCGTTCAGGAAGCGGCATCCGGCGAGAGCGATGTGCATTATGGCGATTCCGCGCGCGGTGATCTGCTCACCGCCGTCGGCCTGTTGCGCGCCCGCTTATTGGTGATCGCCGTCGATCAAAGCGATGTCGCCCTGGGCATTCTTAAAGAAGCGCGCCGACTCAACACGCACATACCGATTCTGGTGCGCACCCGCGACGACAGCCAATGGAGTGAACTGAAAGCCGCCGGCGCCACCGAGGTGGTGCCGGAGCTGTTGGAGTCGAGCCTGATGCTCGCCTCACACGCGTTGATCATGCTCGGTCTGCCCGCGCATCAGGTGCAGGAACAGGTCGATCAAGTGCGCATCGACCGCTATCGCCTGTTGCACGGTTTTTATCCCGGTGCCGACAATGAAGAAGCCTAGTCCTGACTCACCGCGCCAATTTTGTGCAGCGACAGATCGGCGCCGTAATACTCTTGTTCCTGACTCAGGCGCAGCCCATGCAAGGCCTTGATCGCGCCGTACACGACAAAGCCACCGATCAGCGCCACAGCAACGCCGAGCGCGCTGCCGAGCAACTGGCTGATCAGGCTGACGCCGCCGAGTCCACCGAGCGCGGTCTGGCCGAAGATGCCACAGGCAATCCCGCCCCATACGCCACACAAACCATGCAACGGCCACACACCCAACACGTCGTCGATACGCCATTTCACCTGCGCGGCGGTAAAGCACCAGACAAACAGCGCACCGGCAATCGCGCCGGTGACCAATGCGCCCACCGGATGCATCAAGTCGGAACCGGCACAGATCGCCACCAACCCGGCCAAGGGGCCGTTGTGCAGGAAGCCCGGGTCATTGCGCCCGACGATCAACGCCGCCATGGTGCCGCCAACCATCGCCATCAACGAGTTGACTGCCACCAGCCCACTGACGCCTTGCAGCGTCTGCGCGCTCATCACGTTGAAGCCGAACCAGCCGACAATCAGAATCCACGAACCCAGCGCCAGAAACGGAATGCTCGACGGTGCAAACGCCACCAAGCGTCCTTCGCGATAACGTCCATTGCGCGGGCCGAGCAACAACACCGCCGCCAGCGCCAGCCAGCCGCCCATCGCATGCACCACCACGGAACCGGCGAAGTCATGGAACGGCGCGCCGAACTGCGCCGTCAGCCACGCTTGCAGACCGTAGTTGCCGTTCCAGATCATCCCTTCGAAAAACGGATAGATGAACGCCACGATCAGTGCCGTCGCGCACAACTGCGGAACGAAGCGCGCGCGCTCGGCAATGCCACCGGAAATGATCGCCGGGATCGCCGCCGCGAAGGTCAGCAGGAAGAAAAACTTCACCAAGCCATAACCGTGATCAGCGTTGAGTACCGCCGCCGGTTGCATGAAGGTCACGCCGTAAGAGAGCCAATAGCCTATAAAGAAATAGGCCAGGGTCGAGACGGCGAAATCGCTGAGGATTTTCGCCAAGGCGTTGACCTGGTTTTTCTGGCGAACCGTACCGACTTCCAGAAAGGCGAAACCGGCGTGCATCGCCAGCACCATCACTGCACCGATCAAAATGAACAAGGTGTTGGAGCTGTGCACCAGGGTGTCCACAGCGCTTTGCAGATTTTCCATAAGCAGGCAGACCTAAAGGCGAAAAAGGCACCAAAGCGGTTCATGCGGGCATTTCATGCACCAAGTTGCGACCACGCAGTCACTGAAGGGATTTGTCCAGTGAACTGCTTTGGCGCACGCGGTCGATGTCCTGACACGTACCGGGATTATTTGAGTTAAGGTTTTCCAGCGCGTACGCCCGGCAACAGCGCACAGCGACCGGGCCACGCACCACGAGATAGCAAAAGTTGTACCAGTCATTTGTACTGAACCTTCGCGCAAGGCTCATACTCGAACGCATCAGAAAGCCAACTACGGAGATCCACCCATGGCCAGCATCAAGGCAAAGACTGCTCAAGAAATCCTGATGAACGACTTCCAGACACTGGTCGCCGACACCGAACGGTTGCTCGAGCACACCGCCACCCTGGCCGGCGATCAGGCAGATGAACTGCGTGAGCAGATCCACGACAGCCTGTTGCGCGCCCGCGAGACCCTGAAGCTGACCGAAGACACCCTGCGCGAACGCGGTCAGGCTGCGGTTTCCGCTACCGAAGACTACGTGTCGGCCAACCCTTGGCAATCGGTGGGGATCGCCGCTGGCGTCGGCTTCCTCATTGGCCTGCTGGCCACTCGGCGCTGATCATGTCGATCGGTGAATCCGGCCCGACAGCGGGCACCGCCTCCTCCACGCGGCGTCTGGGCGCCGCCGTTCTCGGTCTGCTGCACAGCCATGTCGAATTGTTCGGCATCGAATTGCAGGAGCAGAAATCACGTACCGTCAGCCTGTTGCTGTTCGCGGGTCTGGCGCTGGTCTTTGCCCTGTTGTTGCTGGTGGGTTTATCGACGTTGGTGATGATCATCTTCTGGGACACCTATCGTCTTGCCGCGATCATTGGCCTGTGCGTCTTTTACACCCTGGCCTCGATCTTCTGCGGGCTACGCCTGAAAGCCGCGATCTTCGATGAGTCCTCACCCTTCCACGGCACGCTCGAAGAGCTGGCCAACGACCGGGAGCGCCTGCTGCCATGAGCCTGCCTCAACTTCCGCACAATGGTTCGCGACGGGAAATGCGCAAGGCACTGATCCGTCTGCGCATGGAAATGCACCGTCAGGAAATCCGCCACGAAACCGCGCAAGTGCTGCAACCCCTGCAGCGCATGCGCGGCATGACGCAAAATCTGCAAGGCGGCTTCGGCATCAAACACGCGCCGTTATGGGGTGTGGCGGCGGTAACGCTGCTGGGTTTCATCACCGGCAAAGGCGCGAAAAGCGGCGGCGTCGGTGGTCTGACCCGTCTGATCCGTCTCGGCACCAGCCTTGGGCCATTGATCAGACTGGTCATGCAAAGCTCTGGCAAACGCTGAACTGACGCATCTGGCTACATTCTTGCAACACCGGCGGGATGAACCTCTTATCCAGAGGTTCAATCCTGCATGCCTACCCGGTCGACAGGGTTCAACCAGAACAAGAACGACTAAGGAGGCCCCGTGATCGACGGGCAACCGCTCGCCTGCTTTCAGCCTTTTATCGATACTGCCACCGGACGCATTGCCGGCGTTGAAGCATTGGGCCGCCTGCGTCAGGCTGATGGACAACTGAATTCGGTCGGGCCGCTTTTCGCCGACCCGCGCGTGCCGGCCATCGGCCTGCGCCGCCTCGACCGGCAGATCCGTGACAACGCCTTGAGCCGTCTGCATGAAGCGCCGGCAGACTGGTTTCTCAGTCTGAACATGTCGCCGCGCTGGATCAGTCGTCTGCGCCCCGACCAAGCCTTGCCCAGTCTCAAGCAACTGGCCCGGCATGGCGTCGATCCGCAGCGCATCGTTTTCGAAATCACTGAATTGGGCGGCAATAGCCAACGCCTGGCCGAAGTGGTCGCGCGCTATCGTCAGGCCGGAGCGCGAATCGCCATTGATGACTTTGGCGCGGGCTATTCGCAGCTTGATCGAGTGCTGGCCTTGCAGCCAGACATCCTCAAACTCGACATGCGCCTGTTCCAGGCGGCCGCGTTGGGCGGGCCCAGCAGTGACGTGGTCAAAGCGCTGGCACAGATGGCAGAAAAGACCGGCTGCTGGATCATCGCCGAAGGTGTCGAGACCGAAGCGCAGCTGAATTTTGCCCTGGAGTGTGGCTCGCGTTACGTGCAGGGTTTTCTGTTCGCACGTGCCCAGCAAGACTTCTTCCCCGCCGACGCATTTGTGCAACGCTTCGCTGAACTTCGCCAACGCTATGTCCGGCAGAAACTCAACGAACGCGGGCGATTGATGCAGATGCGCCAGCAACTCAGCGAACTGATGACGATCCTGCAAACCTGGGCTCAGGCCCGCGCGCCCTTGACTGCATTGCCGCAACTGGATGCCTTTCCGTGGCTGCTGCGGTTTTACCAATGCGACCGCCACGGCACGCAACTGACGCCCAATCTGGAATGGCGGCAGAACGGCTGGTTCGCCGACAACCGTTATCTGGGGCACAACTGGTCGTGGCGCCCGTACTTCTACCATCTGCTCGCCGAAGGCTGGGAAGAACGGCGTCTGACCCTGTCGAACACCTACCGCGATGCCACCAGCAACCAGTACTGCCTCACCGCCGGACAGTTTTTCGACAACGGTGAACGGCTGCTGCTGATCGACATAGATGCGGCGGGACTGTAGTTCCGCTTGCAGGCACGGGGCTGAACCGGGAAGCTAGGGCATCAGTTATCCAGACAGAGAGAATCAGCCTTGGATTGGCAGACCCTGCTCAACCGCGAACGCCTCGGAAAGCCGCTGCACAGCCCGCAAGAACTCGGGCGCAGCCCTTTTCACAAAGACCATGACCGCATTATTTTCTCCGGCGCGTTTCGTCGCCTGGGACGCAAGACGCAAGTGCACCCGGTCACCAGCAACGATCACATTCACACGCGCCTGACCCACTCGCTGGAAGTCAGTTGTGTCGGCCGCTCGCTGGGCATGCGCGTCGGCGAAACCCTGCGCAGTGCTCTGCCGGAATGGTGCGACCCCGCTGACCTCGGTATGGTCGTGCAATCGGCGTGTCTGGCTCATGACATCGGTAATCCGCCGTTCGGCCATTCCGGCGAAGATGCGATTCGCCACTGGTTCCAACAGGCCGCCGGACGTGGCTGGCTCGATGGCATGAGCGAGGCCGAGCGCGGAGACTTCCTCAATTTCGAAGGCAACGCCCAGGGTTTCCGCGTGCTCACGCAACTGGAATACCACCAGTTCGACGGTGGTACGCGGCTGACCTACGCCACCCTCGGCACCTACCTGAAATACCCGTGGACTGCGCGTCACGCCGATTCCCTCGGTTACAAAAAGCACAAGTTCGGCTGCTACCAGAGCGAACTGCCGCTGCTCGAGCAGATCGCCCACAAACTCGGTCTGCCGCAAATCGAAGACCAGCGCTGGGCGCGACATCCATTGGTGTACCTGATGGAAGCCGCCGACGACATCTGCTACGCGCTGATCGACCTCGAAGACGGCCTCGAGATGGAGCTGCTGGAGTACGCCGAGGTCGAATCGCTGCTGCTCGGTCTGGTCGGTGACGACCTGCCGGAAACCTATCGCCAGCTCGGCCCGCAGGATTCACGTCGGCGCAAACTGGCAATCCTGCGCGGCAAAGCCATCGAACACCTGACAAACGCGGCGGCGCGAGCCTTCGTCGAACAGCAAGACGCCCTCCTCGCCGGCACCTTGCACGGCGACCTGGTGGAACACATGCACGGTCCGGCCAAGCGTTGCGTACTAAATGCCAAGGACATTGCGCGCAAAAAGATCTTTCAGGACAAGCGCAAAACCCTGCATGAAATCGGCGCGTACACCACGCTGGAAATCCTCCTCAACTCGTTCTGTGGCGCCGCGCTGGAACAACACAATGGCCGCACGCCGTCGTTCAAAAGCCGCCGCATCCTCGACTTGTTGGGCAATAACGCGCCGGATCCACAGGCGTCGTTACACAGTTCGTTTCTGCGCATGATCGATTTCATCGCCGGCATGACCGACAGCTACGCCAGCGACATGGCACTGGAAATGACCGGGCGCTCCAGTCATTGATCCGTTTGCACCCGACCGGCGCCGGTCGGGTGTAACCATTATCGAAGGTCTCTGCTAGCTATGATGCACCCTCTTTCGCGGCGTAATTCAAACAAATATTAAACACACTATAAAACCCCAGTTGCGACCCGCACTTGCAAAACACTCTGCGCAAACCCGCGACAGTTGAAACAGCCCTTCCTTACGTCAAACCTAATCACCCGTAGTCCCATTCCCAAGTAATTGTAGGAATTATCCTATAACGCACCTAGAGCCATGTCCGCTCATACGAGCGTTCATACATCTGAGCTAAGGTGCGCGCTTTATTCGTGCTTGTATGGGATTTGATTATGAACTCCGTTTTTATTGTCGACGATCACCCGGTCATCCGTCTTGCCGTTCGCATGCTGCTGGAACATGAAGGCTATAAGGTCGTCGGCGAAACCGATAATGGGGTCGATGCCATGCAAATGGTGCGCGAGTGCATGCCTGACCTGATCATCCTTGACATCAGCATCCCCAAGCTCGACGGGCTCGAAGTGCTGGCCCGCTTCAACGCCATGGGTTCCTGCCTGAAAACCCTGGTGCTCACCGCCCAGTGCCCGACCTTGTTCGGCATTCGCTGCATGCAGTCCGGCGCTTCGGGTTACGTGTGCAAGCAGGAAGACTTGAGTGAACTGGTCAGTGCAATCAAGGCAGTACTTTCCGGTTACAACTATTTCCCGAGTCAGGCATTGAATCCTGTACGTAGCGATGACATTCGTTATGCTGAACTTGAATTATTCAAATCGGTCAACGACCGCGAACTCATGGTGTTACAACTATTTGCCCAAGGCCGTACTAACAAGGAAATCGCCAAAGGCATGTTTCTCAGCAATAAAACCGTAAGCACTTACAAAAAACGCTTAATGCAAAAACTCAAAGCCAAATCCCTTGTTGAACTAATCGAAATGGCCAAACGTAACGCACTCGTGTGAGAGCCCGCATGCCCAGTCGTTTAAAGGACTATTTAATAGCGTTGAGTGCAAGCCTGTTGCTGAGCTCAAACGTGTTCGCCATGGTTGGCGAATCACCGGTGTATGCCTTATTCAGTCGCACGACCGGCGAATCGCTATCGGTCACCTTCGAGGCGTCGCAACGACAGTGGTTGCACACCCGCAGCGAACTGGTGCTGGGCACTTCGGCACCGGATTACCCGCCGTTCGACATGACCGTCAGTGGCCGCGATTATGAAGGCCTGACTGCCGACTACGCCGGTTTCCTCAGCGAAGCCACCGGCCTGCCGATCCGCATTCAACGATTCCCCTCGCGGGATGCCGCCATTCGCGCATTGCTGGACGGCCAGGTCGATCTGCTCGGAACGGCGAACGGCTACGAAGCCGGCAACGCCAATCTGGCTCTGTCCGAGCCCTACGCGGTCGACCAGCCGGTGCTGGTGACGCGCGAAGGCGAAACCCGCTCCCTGAGCGAAGGCTTGGCCGGCCTGCGTTTGAGCATGGTTTATCACTATCTGCCGCTGGCCGAGGTCAAGGCGCTGTACCCCAAAGCGCTGATCACCTGCTATCCGTCGTACCAGAACGCAATTAACGCGGTGGCATTCGACCAGGCCGATGTCTTTCTCGGCGACACCCTGTCGACGCACTACATGATCAACAAGGGTTACCTCAACAACGTGCGCATGGCCAACTTCGGCAAACAGGAAGCCCAAGGGTTCAGCTTCGCCGTGCGCCGCAACAATCCGCAGCTGCTGGACGTCATCAACACGGTACTCAAAGCGGTGCCGCGCAGTGTGCGCGAGAACATCGCCAAACGCTGGAGCGCCGGCAGCGACATGTTGCTGACCGATCAGAAACTGCAACTGACCCGCCGCGAAGAGGCCTGGCTCAAGCAGCATCCCGTGGTCAGCGTGCTGGTCAACGAGGCTTACGCGCCGCTGACGTTCTTCGACGGCGATGGCAATTTTCGCGGCATCAGCGCCGACCTGCTGGAGCTGATCCGTCTGCGTACCGGCCTGCGTTTCGACATCCGACGCAGCCGCAATGATGCCGAAATGGTCAAACAGATCGACAACCACCAGGCCGACCTCATCGCCGCGCTTCTGCCGACCGCCGAGCGCGAAGAGACCCTGACTTTCAGTCGCCCTTATCTGGAAAACTCTTACGTCCTGCTGACCCGCAAGAGTGCGGGCAGCCCGACCAATCTGGGCCAGCTCAAAGACAAACCGATCGCGATTGCGCAAGGCAATCCAATGGTCGAGTACCTGCGCCGCGAATTTCCACGCATCCAGTTGATCGAGACACCGGACACCTTCAGCGCGGTTTCGCTGCTGGCCGAAGGTCATGTTGAAGGCGCGGTGAATTCTCTGGTGATCGCCAACTACTTCATCTCTTCGCGGATTTTCGAGCGGGCGCTGCAGATCACCACCACCATCGGCACCGGTCAGGCTGCCTTTTCTCTGGCCACGGCGCGCGACAATACCGAGTTGAGTTCGATCATCAACAAAGCACTGCTGAGCATCGCCCCCGAAGAACTGGGTGTGATCAATGGTCGCTGGCGCGGCTACACCTCGGCCTCGCAGAACACCTGGCGCAATTATCAACGCCTGTTCTATCAAGTCATCGGGGCTGCCGGCGTGGTTCTGCTGTTGTTGCTGGCGTGGAACGCTTATATGCGCCGCCAGATCAACCAGCGCAAAGCCGCTGAACGGGCGCTCAACGACCAGTTCGAATTCATGCGTTCACTGGTCAACGGCACGCCGCACCCGATCTACGTGCGTGACCGGCAAGGACTGTTGCAAAGCTGCAATGACAGCTACCTCGAAGCCTTCAACGCCAAACGAGAAGACGTGATCGGCAAAAGCGTCATGCAGGGCACGCTGAGCAACGCCTTCGAAGCCCAGGCATTCCAGGCGGATTATCAGCGAGTCATCGCCCAAGGCAAGCCGCTGGTGCTCGACCGTCCCCTGCACATCGGCAATCGGCGGCTGACGATCTATCACTGGATCCTGCCCTATCGTGACTCTAGCGCAGACGTGCAAGGCATCATCGGCGGCTGGATCGACATCAGCGAACGCCGCCAGCTGTTCGAGGAACTGCGCACGGCCAAAGAGCAGGCCGACGATGCGAATCGTGCGAAAAGTACCTTTCTGGCGACGATGAGCCACGAGATCCGCACGCCAATGAATGCGGTAATCGGCATGCTCGAACTGACGCTCAAACGCATGGATCAGCAGCACCCCGATCGCTCATCGATCGACACCGCCTACCACTCGGCCAAGGATCTGCTGGGTCTGATCGGCGATATTCTGGATATCGCGCGAATCGAATCCGGGCGCCTGAGCCTGAGCCCGGAGCGGGTCAACCTGGTCGAAACGGTGGCGTCTGTTACGCGCATCTTCGATGGTCTGGCGCGGCAAAAAAACCTGTCACTGCACATGACGTTCAACCCGCCGCAACTGGCGGTCGACGTGCAACTGGATCCGCTGCGCTTCAAGCAAGTGCTGTCAAACCTGATCAGCAACGCGATCAAGTTCACCGAGCATGGCCAAATCAGGATCACTCTCGATCTGATGAAAACCGACGATCCGGCGCGTTCATTGATGCAACTGACCGTTCAAGACAGTGGCGTGGGCATTAGCGCCGAAGATCAGCAGCGTCTGTTCGAGCCTTTTTCCCAAGCGGAGAACAGCGCTCAGCAAGCCCGCAGTGGCGCGGGTCTGGGTCTGGTGATCAGTCGCAGCCTGTGCGAAATGATGGGTGGAAAACTGCAGTTGAGCAGCCATCCCGGGATCGGCACTCAGGTGTGTATTTCCCTGCCATTGGAAACATTTCCCGCCGAAGTGATCACCCGCAAAGCCGAGCCGCCGATCAAGGCATCACTCGCCCCACTCAACGTACTGGTGGTGGATGATCACCCCGCCAATCGTCTGCTGATGTGTCAGCAACTGGAGTTTCTGGGGCACCAGTGCAGCCTCGCCGAAAACGGCAGCAGCGGACTGGACATGTGGAAAGCAGGTCAATTCGATCTGGTGATCGCCGACTGCAACATGCCGTTGATGAACGGCTATGACCTGACCCGCGCGATACGCCTGCATGAGCAGCTGAACCACAGCCCGCCGTGCACGGTGCTGGGTTTCACCGCTAATGCTCAACCCGAGGAAATCCTGCGCTGTAAACAGGCCGGGATGGACGACTGCCTGTTCAAACCCTTGAGCCTGAGCCAACTGAGCCACTGGGTGGACGGCATCACCCCGGCCCCCCAATCGCCGGCATTCAACCTGCAAAGCCTGAACTTGCTGACCGGCGGCAACCCTGCACAGGGTCAGCGATTGTTGGCCGAGTTGCTCAAAAGCAGCCGCCTCGACCGTGAAGAATTACTCGCGCTGTCGCCGCAGAACGACTGCCAGGCATTGGCGCTGGTCGCCCACAAGATCAAAGGCGCGGCACGCATTGCACAGGCTTCGCGAGTGATCGAATGCTGCGACGCACTGGAACAAGCCTGCAACCAGTCAATGTCGGCAGACGAGATTGCGCGGCGCTGTGCGGCGAGCAATCAGGTGATGCTCGAACTGGAGCAGGCGTTGCAGCAACAATTGGCATTGGCCGACCAAGGCAAAATGACTGTGCCTTAACTATGCTTGGGCGCTGAGCAGTGAGTTAAACCTTTTGGAGAGCCAGAAATGCCCAGCCCACTGCGCCCGGAACAACGCCGGTTTCCCTTGCATGTGCACATCAGCGTCATGTTCACATTTCTGTTGCTGCTTACCGGGGTGATCCTGGGGCTGTTCAATTACCGACAGACCACGCAAATCATCCTCTCGAGCAGCGAAAAGCTGTTCAACCGCATCGAACAGGATGTACGCGTCGACCTGCACGCCACCTATCAGCCGATTCGCCATCTGCTCAGCCTGCTGGCAGAAAACCCGGCCACGCAAGCTTTGGCGCTGGAACAGCGGCTGCCTTTGCTCAGGCCATTCAGCCAGTCACTGACGGACAATCCGGATCTGGCCTCGCTGTATCTGGGTTATGCAAACGGTGATTTCTTCATGGTGCGACCGTTGCGCAATGGTGCTTTGAAAACCCTGCTCAAAGCTCCGGAGGCCGCAGCGTTTCAGGTCTGGAGCATTGAGCACGGTGCCGATGGCCAGCCACGGTCGCAATCGCTGTTCTTTGATCAATCGCTCACGCCCATCAGCCGGCAGGACAACCCCGAAGACCTTTATGACCCGCGTACCCGCGCCTGGTTTACCAGCGCCCGACAGCAGGCCGAGCAAATCACCACCGAACCCTACGTATTTTTCTCCACCCACAATGTAGGCACCACCCTCGCCCGGCGCAGTGGCGAAAACGCCGTGATTGGCGCCGACCTGACGCTGGAAGCGCTGTCCGCGACGCTGACCAAACACGTGGTCACCCCGGCCACCGAAATCGCCTTGTTCGATGCCGACGGCAATGCCGTGGCCTACCCCGACAGCAGTCGTCTGATCGTCGACGATCGCACCGCACGGCTGGCCAAGGTGACTGATCTCAGTCCGCAATTGCATGCGTTGCTGTCCGGCGCGCACAAAGGCAATCGCCTGAAATCCGAAGGTCGCCAATGGATCGTCGCCCGCAGCAGCATGCAGGAAGGTGGGCCGCGCGGTCTGCAATTGGCCTTGCTGGTGCCAGAGGACGAGTTGCTGGTCGACGCCTATCGCATGCGCTGGCAAGGTGCGCTGATTACCCTCGCGACGTTATTGCTGTGCCTGCCGCTGGGCTGGTTGATCTCACGAATTCTGGTCAAACCCCTGCACGCGCTGGTCAAGGAGGCCGACGCAATTCGCAGTTTCGATTTCAATTTCCCCCTGACCCGGCGCTCACCGGTGCTGGAAGTCGATCAGTTGAGTGTGTCGATGGCGCGAATGAAAGACACGCTGGCGAGTTTCTTCCGCATCACCGACAGCCTTTGTGCCGAAACCCGATTCGCGCCGCTGTTACAGCGAGTGCTGTTCGAAACCGTGCAGATCGCCCAGGCTCAGGCAGGGCTGATCTACCTGCGCGAAAGCGACGGCAACCGCATGGAACCTTACGGGATGGTCATCGACGGTACCGCGCAAACCCTCGAAGATTTCGAAATTCAGGGCCACGACCTGCAGGCACATCAAGCTCCGCCATGGTTTCAGCAACTGGCACACGCCGACAACGTGGTGAGCAACCTGGGTTTCGAACAGGCCGGCGACCTGCAAAAAGTCTTGCTCGCGATGGCTTCGCCGCGCGTGCACCTGATCGGCATTCGCCTGCGCAACCGCCACAACGAAACCATCGGCCTGCTGATCTTGCTGGTGAACGACAGCGGCACGTCCGCCGACCTGGAAAAACTGCGACCGGATCGCATCGCCTTTCTCCAGGCCGTGTCCGGCGCCGCCGCGGTGAGCATCGAAAGCCAACGGTTGCAGGCCAAACAGAAACAACTGCTGGACGCCTTCATTCAATTGCTGGCCGGCGCCATCGATGCAAAAAGCCCCTACACCGGCGGCCATTGCCAGCGCGTGCCGGAACTGACCCTAATGCTCGCCCACGCAGCAGCCGCCAGCCATGCGCCAGCTTTCAAGGCCTATCAACCCAGCGAAGATGAATGGGAGGCGCTGCACATTGCCGCGTGGCTGCACGATTGCGGCAAGGTCACCACGCCTGAATACGTAGTCGACAAAGCCACCAAACTGGAGACCATCAACGACCGTATCCATGAGATTCGCACGCGCTTTGAGGTGCTCAAACGCGATGCGTGGATCAGCTACTGGCAAGCACTGGCCATGGGCGGAAACGAAGAACAGCTGAGCGTTATGCGCGACACCACGTTGTCGGCACTGGATGACGATTTCGCCTTCGTCGCCCGCTGCAATTTGGGCAGTGAGGCGATGGCCGAAGCGGATCTGCAACGACTGAATGAGCTGGGCCAGCGCACATGGATGCGCACACTCGACGATCGTTTGGGGGTGTCATGGGAAGAAAACCGTCGCCAGTCGCGAACCTCGGCGCCGACTCTGCCCGTGCGGGAAAAACTGCTGGCGGACAAGCCCGAACACTTGCTCGAACGCGCCGACAGCGAACTGATTCCGGAAGACAATCCGTGGGGTTTCAAACTCGACGTGCCACGCTACAAATACAACCGCGGCGAGTTGTACAACCTGAGCATCACCCGCGGCACGCTGACCCGCGAAGAACGCTACATCATCAACCATCACATGGTGCAGACGATCCTGATGCTCAGCCACCTGCCCTTCCCCGGGCATCTGGACAGCGTCGCGGAAATTGCCGGCGGCCATCATGAAAAAATGGACGGCACCGGTTACCCGAAACGGCTGAAACGCGAAGAAATGAGCCTGCCGGCACGGATGATGGCGATTGCCGATATTTTCGAGGCGTTGACGGCGGCGGATCGGCCTTACAAAAAGGCCAAATCCTTGAGCGAGGCGCTGAATATCATGGCGACGATGAGCCACGAGTCGCACATTGATCCTGAGCTGTTCGGCCTGTTCATCAACGAAGGCGTGTATTTGCAGTACGCCACGCGCTTTCTTGATCCGCAGCAGATCGATGCGGTGGATCCCGCCAGCCTGCTCCGCAAGGCTGGCGTCAGCGCATGATCAGCAGTCGGTCAGGCGCAGGAAAATCGCCGCCAGTTGCTCGATGCCAGCCTGATCGTCAGCGCCAAAACGCGCCAGCTTCGGGCTGTCGAGGTCAAGCACGCCAATCAGGCGGCCGTCCTTGACCAACGGCACGACCAGTTCACTGTTCGACGCGCTGTCGCAAGCGATATGGCCGGGAAACGCGTGAACGTCTTCAACTCGCTGCGTCTGCAAGGTTGTTGCCGCCGCGCCGCAGACACCGCGACCAAACGGAATGCGCACGCAAGCGATCTGCCCTTGAAACGGGCCGAGCACCAGCTCTTCGTTGCGGTTGAGGTAGAAACCCGCCCAGTTCAGGTCATCGAGCTGGTTAAACAGGAACGCCGAAAACTGCGCGGCGTTGGCGATGAAATCGCGTTCGTCCGCCAGCAGCGATTCCAGTTGCGCGGCCAACATGCCATAGCCTTCGAGACCTTGGCCGCTTTGTTGCAAATCAATCATGCCTTGTGCTCCAACAATTTCAGTCCCACCCAGTAGCGGGCGAATTGGTACGCGCAACGTCCGTTGCGATTGCCGCGGCCAGTGGCCCAACGCACGGCGAGGATGTCCAGCTCTTCGTCGCGCTGCCAGCTCAGATTGGCCTTGGCTGCCAACTGGCCGATCCAGTGTTCAACGACGTCGAGGAAGTGTTCTTGGGTGAATGGGTAGAACGACAGCCACAGGCCAAAGCGATCCGACAGAGCAATCTTGTCCTCCACCGCTTCGCTTGGGTGCAGCTCGCCGTCGACGCGTTTCCAGTTTTCGTTGTCGCTTTCCTTCTCCGGCACCAGGTGACGACGGTTCGATGTGGCGTACAACAAGACATTGTCCGGCGCCTGTTCCAGCGAGCCGTCCAGCACGCTTTTCAGCACGCGGTAATCGCCTTCACCGGATTCGAACGACAAGTCATCGCAGAACAACACAAAGCGCTGTGGCAGTTTGCCGATCTGCTCGACCACGCGCGGCAGGTCGACCAGATGATCGCGTTCGATCTCGATCAAACGCAGGCCGGCTGCGGCGTGTTCCGCCAGCAATGCGCGCACCAGCGAGGATTTACCGGTGCCGCGCGAGCCCCACAACAAGGCGTGGTTGGCCGGCATGCCGTCGAGGAATTGCTGGGTGTTGCGGCCCAGTTGATCGAGCTGACGGTCGACGCCGATCAGGTCGGACAGACGCATGTCGAGGCGGACTTCCAGCGGCAGCAAATAACCGCTGCGCCCGTCACGCTGCCAGCGCGCGGCCAGGCAAGTGTTCCAGTCGATCACCGGACGCGGTGCCGGCAACAAGGGTTCGATCCGCGCCAGAACCGACTCGGCGCGTTCAAGAAAAGCATTCAATCGGGAATCCACGTCTTTTCCTCGGGCTCGTTCACAGTGATGATGGCGATCCAGCCACGACACACAGACTTAAAGTCCCGCACCCTGCCTTGTTACAAGGCGATTCGGGAACCTCGGTATCCATACATGATCGACTATGCTTGAGCAGCGAAGGGAAACGGAAGTGGTTCAACACCCCATGGATATCAAATTCACCCAACGGCTGTCGTACAAGCAAGCCAAGCTTACTGTGCTGGTCGGGTTCATTCTGGGCACGCTGCTCAGCCTGCTGCAAATCGGCATCGATTATGCCAGTGAAGACGCTTCCATCAACCGTGAAATCCTGTCTTTGCTGGAAATCAGCCACAATCCGGCGTCTCGCATCGCTTACAACATCGACGCCGAACTGGCCCAGGAACTCACCCTCGGCCTGCTGCGTTCGCCGGCCATCATTTCCGCGCAACTGACCGATAACAACGATACGGTACTGGCCAGCGTCAAACGTCCCGAACTGCAAAGCGGCTACCGGATGATCAGCGACGCCCTGTTCGGCGCCAAACGCCAGTTCGAAGACCGCCTCTACCTCGACCACCTGCCCACCGAATCCTTGGGGGTGCTGAGCCTTGAAGTCGACACCTATGCCTTTGGCAGCCGCTTCCTGCGCCGAGCGGAAATCACCCTCCTCAACGGTTTCGCCCGCAGCCTGATTCTTACCGGCATTCTGCTGGCGTTGTTCTACGTGATGCTGACCAAACCACTGGTGCGGGTGATTCGCGAACTCAGCAGTCGCGACCCGCGCAGCGCAGAACCGACAACCCTCGAATGCCCCGCCGGGCATGCCAATGACGAAATTGGTGTGCTGGTCAAAGTCGCCAATCAGCAATTCGAAAACATCGCCACGGAAATTCAGCAGCGGCGCAACGCGGAAAACCGCCTGACCGATTACCTCAGCCAACTGGAAACCATCGTTTCCTCGCGCACCGCTGAACTCAAGGCGATCAACACGCGGCTCAGCCAATCCAATCAGGAACTCGAAGTCGCCCGCAGCACCGCGTTGGACATGGCCGAGGCACGCTCAGCGTTTCTCGCCAACATGAGTCATGAAATTCGCACGCCGCTCAACGGCTTGCTGGGGATGATCGCGCTATCGCTGGACGGCCCGCTGAATGCCGAACAGCAACAACAACTGGCGATCGCCCACGACTCGGGCAAAGTGCTGGTGGAATTGCTCAACGATATTCTCGATCTGTCGAAATTCGATGCCGGGCAACTGGAGCTCGAACACATTCCGTTCGACCTCGGTGCGCTGGTCGAAGACACCGCCAATCTGCTCTCGCAGAACGCTGCGCCGAGCGTCGAACTGACCTGCCTGATCGATCCGCACTTCCCCGCGCTGGTACTCGGCGACCCGACCCGGGTTCGGCAGATCGTCAGCAACCTGCTGTCGAACGCGCTGAAGTTCACCCGTTTCGGTCGCGTCGATGTGCGCTTGTCGGCCTATAAGGATGGCGTGCGCATCGAAGTCTGTGACACCGGGATCGGCATCGCGCAGGAAGCGCAGGTGAAAATCTTCCAGCCGTTTACTCAGGCTGGCGCTGGCATCACTCGGCAATATGGCGGCACCGGGCTGGGTCTGGCGCTGACCTACAACCTGTGCGAAGCCATGCAGGGCCGTCTGACGATCAGTTCGGAAGCCGGTTTCGGCAGCCAGTTCTGCGCCGAATTGCCGCTGCCCAGCCATACCCGCGCGATCGCTCCGGCACCGCTGCACGGCAAAGTCCTCGCCATCACCGCTGGCAGCAGTGGTCTGGCAGAACTGCTGAAAAGTTTGCTGCCGGGCTGGGGCATCGAATACGACCAGTGCACGATTGATGATTCATTGCTGGGCCGCACGCCTGACGTATTGATCACCGATTGCCCGGAATGCCTGTTCGGCCTGCGCCCTACAATCAAGGCACCGATTCTCCTCGTCACGGCTTACGGCAGCTTTCTGCCCAGCGAAGAAGCCGCGGCGCTGGCGCCACTGCAGCAGCAAGCGCGACCGCTGGCTCGCAACGCGCTGTATCAGAATTTGCGCAGAACCTTGCAAGCGGACATCGCCGACGTTGGTGACACACCTCTGGAGGCTGCACCCTCGCTTCGACGCGCTCGGGTTCTGTTGGTCGAGGATAACCCGGTCAATCAACTGGTAGCCAAAGGCATGCTCGGCAAGCTTGGCTGCGAAGTGGTGGTCGCGGCTCACGGTGCCGAGGCGTTGGATCAACTGGAATTCCATGATTTCGACATGGTGCTGATGGACTGCAACATGCCGGTGATGGACGGCTACGAAGCGAGTCGGCAGATTCGCCAGAGCGGGCGCTGGCCACAATTGCCGATCGTCGCCCTGACCGCCAACGCCATGTCCGAAGAGCGAGAACGCTGCCGCGCGGCGGGCATGAGCGACTATCTGGCCAAACCGTTTCGCCGCGAAGAACTGGCAGCGCTGCTTGATCAATGGGTGCCGGTTACGCCAAAGCCTTGATCTGCCCGAGCAAGTGATCGAGGCCGTTGCGCAATTCGTTGAGCCGATCGAGATCCACGCCGCTGTCGCACAACAATTTTGCTTTGAGCGGCCCGACCTGCTCGCGCAATGCTTGCCCGGCGGGCGTCAGGCTCAAATGCACCTCACGCTCATCGCGAGCCGAACGCTGGCGCTGCACCCATTGCATTTGCTCCAGACGCTTGAGCAACGGCGTCAGCGTCCCGGAATCCAGTGCCAGACGTTCGCCCAGCGCTTTCACCGTCGGTTGCTCCGGGGCGCTTTCCTGCCACTCCCACAACACCAGCATCACCAGATATTGCGGATAGGTCAGGCCGAGCTGATCGAGCATCGGCTTGTAGGCGCGAATCACTGCGCGAGATGCGGCGTACAGCTTGAAACACAACTGGTTGTCGAGCTGCATCGAATCGACGGACAGGCTGTTCATTTCAGCAGCGCTTCGATCTCGCCGTTCAGATCCTGTGGTTTGGTGGTCGGGGCGAAACGCTTGACCAGTTGACCATCCTTGCCGATCAGGAACTTGGTGAAATTCCACTTGATGCCCTGCGAACCCAGCAGACCCGGCGCGCGCTTTTTCAATTGCACGAACAGCGGATGCGCATCAGCACCGTTGACGTCGATCTTCTTGAACAGCGGGAAACTAACGCCGAAATTCAGCTCGCAGAACTCACTGATCGCGCCTTCATTGCCCGGCTCCTGCTTGCCGAACTGATTGCACGGAAAGCCCAGCACCACCAGGCCCTGATCCTTGTAGGTCTGCCACAGTTCTTCGAGGCCTTTGTATTGCGGGGTGAAACCGCACTTGCTCGCCGTGTTGACCACCAGCACCGCTTTACCGGCGTAGTCGGCCAGGGTCTTTTGCTCACCCTTGATGGTTGTGCACGGGATATTCAGCAGGTTGTCGCTCATGGGTCGGGCTCCGCAGGAAGTGGCAAAGGGCAAACATAGCGAGCAATTAAATTGTGTGCAATTTAATTTATCGGATTACACCCCTGTAGGAGCTGCCGAAGGCTGCGATCTTTTGACGTTGTTTTTTAAAGCAAGATCAAAAGATCGCAGCCTTCGGCAGCTCCTACAGGGGTTTTATCGTGAGGTTACTCGCGTGGTTCGAGGTTCAGGCACACCGAATTGATGCAATAACGCAGACCGGTCGGCGGCGGGCCGTCCGGGAATACGTGACCCAAGTGAGCGTCGCAGCGAGCGCATTTCACTTCCGTGCGAATCATGCCGTGAGTGGTGTCACGGATTTCGGTCATCGCGCTTTCGCCGATGGGCGCGTAGAAGCTCGGCCAGCCGCAGCCGGAGTCGAATTTGGTCTTGGAATCGAACAGTGGCTCATTGCAGCACACGCAATGATAAACACCGTCGGTTTTGGTCGCATTGTACTTGCCGGAGAACGGTCGTTCGGTCGCACTGAGACGGCAAACGTTGTACTGCTCGGGGTCGAGCATCTCACGCCATTCTTCCAGGGTTTTATCCAACTTTTCCATCATCACACCTCAGCGGCTGAAAAAGCCCGATCTGTACCTTTTCCACGGATCGAGCGGCACGTATGATTGCGCCTCATTTGATGCCAGTCTGGCAGCCGCGTTACATGCACTCAAACGGATTTTTTGCAGCGTCACGTTCCGGCACCCGGTTGGCATGCAAACGCAGGAATCCCAGTACGGTAGTTCATACAGCGTCTGGATCGTTCATTTTCGGGATCACATCGCCATGCAGTTCAGCAAATCGAACAAGCTCGCCAACGTCTGCTACGACATTCGCGGCCCGGTGCTCAAGCACGCCAAACGTCTGGAAGAGGAAGGCCAGCGCATCCTCAAGCTGAATATCGGCAACCCGGCACCGTTTGGTTTCGAGGCGCCGGACGAAATTCTTCAGGATGTGATCCGCAACCTGCCGACCGCGCAAGGCTACAGCGATTCCAAAGGCCTGTTCAGCGCGCGCAAAGCGGTGATGCAGTACTACCAGCAGAAGCAGGTTGAAGGTGTCGGCATCGAAGACATCTACCTGGGCAACGGCGTGTCCGAGCTGATCGTGATGTCGCTGCAGGCGCTGCTCAACAACGGCGACGAAGTGCTGGTGCCGGCCCCGGACTATCCGCTGTGGACCGCGGCCGTGAGCCTGGCGGGTGGTAACGCCGTGCATTACCTGTGCGACGAAGGCGCCGACTGGTTCCCGGATCTGGCCGACATCAAGGCCAAGATCACCCCGAACACCAAAGCGATGGTGATCATCAACCCGAATAACCCGACCGGCGCGGTGTATTCCAAGGAAGTGTTGCTGGGCATGCTGGAAATCGCCCGCGCACACAACCTGGTGGTGTTCTCCGACGAAATCTACGACAAGATTCTGTATGACGACGCCGTGCACATCTGCACCGCTTCGCTGGCCCCGGATCTGCTGTGCCTGACCTTCAACGGTCTGTCGAAGTCCTACCGCGTGGCCGGGTTCCGCTCGGGCTGGATCGCCATCACCGGGCCGAAACACAACGCGCAGAGCTACATCGAAGGCATCGACATGCTGGCCAACATGCGCCTGTGCGCCAACGTGCCGAGCCAGCACGCGATTCAGACCGCACTCGGCGGCTATCAGAGCATCAATGATCTGGTGCTGCCGCAAGGGCGTCTGCTGGAACAACGCAATCGCACGTGGGAATTGCTCAACGACATTCCGGGCGTGAGTTGCGTCAAGCCGATGGGCGCGCTGTACGCGTTCCCGAAAATCGATCCAAAGGTCTGCCCGATCCATAACGACGAAAAATTCGTTCTCGATCTGCTGCTCTCCGAGAAGCTGCTGGTGGTGCAAGGCACGGCGTTCAACTGGCCGTGGCCGGATCACTTCCGTGTGGTCACCCTGCCGCGCGTCGATGATCTGGAAATGGCCATCGGCCGCATCGGCAACTTCCTCAAGTCCTACCGCCAGTAATAGGCCAGCAGTGCGCAACGCCCCGAACGTTGCGCACTGTCTGATTCGGCAACACTTCTGCGCCCCACCCTTTGCGTACGCCTTCTACACTTGCGACTCGTACCGATCACGTGCGTCTGACGTAGTCGCGACGGGTCGCGGCTGTTTGTCATCCCTGTCGGTTTACGTTGTGGGAAATGAACCTTGCACCGAAGAATTCACTGTAGGACACAGTTTGAAATAGTCACTCAGTTGAATAGCCCGCTGCAGCACCTTATATACCCCGCAGTACGCTACATCTTTAGCTTGAGGAGATTTCTACAACCATGATGCGCATCCTGCTGTTTTTGGCCACTAACCTGGCGGTCGTGCTGATAGCCAGCATCACCCTGAGCCTGTTCGGCTTCAACGGGTTCATGGCGGCCAACGGGGTTGATCTCAACCTTAGTCAGCTGCTGGTTTTCTGTGCGGTCTTTGGTTTTGCCGGTTCGCTGTTCTCGCTGTTCATCTCCAAGTGGATGGCGAAGATGAGCACCAGCACCCAGATCATCAGCCAGCCACGCACCCGGCATGAGCAATGGCTGCTGCAAACCGTCGAGCAATTGTCCCGCGAAGCCGGGATCAAGATGCCCGAAGTCGGTATTTTCCCGGCCTACGAGGCGAACGCCTTCGCCACTGGCTGGAACAAGAACGACGCGCTGGTCGCGGTCAGTCAGGGCTTGCTCGAGCGTTTTTCGCCCGACGAAGTGAAGGCCGTGCTGGCTCACGAAATCGGCCACGTGGCCAACGGTGACATGGTCACGCTGGCGCTGATCCAAGGCGTGGTGAACACCTTCGTGATGTTCTTTGCACGGATCATCGGTAACTTCGTCGACAAAGTGATCTTTAAAAACGAAGAAGGCCAAGGCATCGCCTACTACGTGGCGACCATCTTCGCCGAACTGGTGCTGGGCATTCTGGCCAGCTCGATCGTCATGTGGTTCTCGCGTAAACGTGAATTCCGTGCAGACGAAGCCGGTGCACGTCTGGCCGGTACCAGCGCAATGATCGGTGCCCTGCAGCGTCTGCGCGCCGAACAGGGCCTGCCAGTGCATATGCCGGACACCCTGAATGCCTTCGGCATCAACGGTGGCATCAAGCAGGGCTTCGCGCGCATGTTCATGAGCCACCCGCCGCTGGAAGAGCGTATCGACGCCCTGCGCCGTCGCGGTTAAACCCGGCGCAGCAAGCCAGTGGCAGTAACAAACAAAAAGGCCCGTATCTCACGATACGGGCCTTTTTTTGTCCGGGTTTAGCGATCAGCCAGCGATGGCGCGATCCACCGAGAGTTTGCCGGCGCCTTCGATCAGTACCGCGAGGCTGCCACCGAGCAGGGCCAGGGCAAATTCGTAACCGTTGTTGGCCATGAACAAACCGTTGCTGATGTGTACGGTGAAGATCGCCACCAGCGACAGAAAGGTCAGGCCCAGCGCCGCCGGACGAACCAGCAAACCGATGATCAGCGCCAGACCGGCGAAGAACTCGGTACCACCCGCCAGCGTCGCCATCAGGTAACCCGGGTGCAGACCGATGCTGTCCATGTATTGCGCAGTGCCGGACAAGCCATAACCACCGAACAGTCCAAACAGCTTTTGCGAACCGTGAGCCGCGAAGATCACACCAACAGCGATGCGCAGAATGGTCAGACCGTAACCGGCGCGGGTGAACAGAACTTTGTTGATCAGTGAGCTCATGAAAGCGTTCCTTGTTTTGCGAGAAATGTGTGTTGGTTGGCCGCTATATTAATCAGTTAATTTCATGATAAAAGCGCAATTATTCCGCCATAACAATCAAATTATTAGATCATTTCCGTGAGGCTACTTTTTGTCCTCCGGGCTCCAACGACTCCCGCTCCCGGTCGAACGCCAAGTAATACTTGTTCACGCTATTAACATAGCTGACCGGCCCCATTCCCACCTGCTCCATGGCAATGCGCTCGACCTGGAAGAACCACTGATTGGGGTTCAAGCCACGCCGTCGCGCTTCGGCGCGCATGCCTTGCACCCGCTCCGGGCCGATGTTGTAAGCCGCGAGCGTGAAGGCCATGCGCTCGCGCTCGTTGAGCTTGGGACTGTTGAAGAACTTGCGCCGGATCATCGCGAGGTATTTGGCCCCTGCCTGCACGTTCGCATCGAGATTCTGAATATTGTCGACGCCGACGCGTTGCGCGGCGGACGGGGTGATCTGCATCAGCCCGGTCGGGCCACTGCCGCTGCGGGCATTGGGTTGCAGCGCGGACTCCTTGAACGCCAGCGCCGCCAGGTTCAGCCAATCCATTTTTTGCGCGTCAGCGTGTTTTTGCAGGGTCGGGCGCAGTTTTTCCAGACGCTGTCGGTCAGCCTTGGCCAACGGATAGTGAACTTGATAGAGGCGACGGTAGATGCGCAGAAACGCCGCATCTTCGTTGGACGGTTTTTTGTAACCGGTCAAGAAGCGATCAATGCTCGCCCGCAGCATCGAGGCGTCGCGGCGGACGAACCAGTACTCTTCGCCAGGCTCGCTGATCATCAACTGCCGATCAAAACGCAATTTCGGCAGGATCTTGCCCCAACGCTCGGCGATGGGTTGCTCGACGATGGTCAGGTGGAAAATCCCGCCCTGCACCATCTCCAGCACATCCTCGACCGCCAGTGTCGGGTCGACCCATTCGATCTTGATCGGCGCCAGTTTATGCAGCGCCAGTTTCTGATTCAGCTGGCTGACGGCCTCCCCCGCTGCGCTGCCGGTCGGCAAGGCGAGGGTTTTACCGGAGAGCTGTTCAACCTTGGTGTAGCGTCGCTCGCCCTTGATGCCGACCAGGATCAGCGGCACGTTGCTGGCGATCGGTTCGCTGCTGGCCACCGCGTGACCCGGTTGCAGGTCGAGCAATTCTCCCGGCGCCACCAGATCACCTTCGCCACGCTGTAAGGCGCCGAGCAATTGATCCTTGGATTTGGGGATGATCTTGAGGGTGATTTCCTGACCGTCACGGGCGTGACCGTTGAGGTATTGCTCGAAGGCGCGCAGGCGATGGTATTCGACGCCGATGGCCTGGCCCTGGACTTCGCCGGAGCTGTTGCGGCTCTGGTTGACCAGCACCCGCAACACGCGACTGCTGCGGATCTCCGAGAGATCGCGCACTTTGGCGGCCGGCACGGCTTGCAGCGGCCCGGGCAGGCGCGCAACCGCCGTCATCGGCAGCAGCAGCGATCCACACAACAGCAACAAAACCGAGGGACGAACCATCCACTCTCCGGAAAGAATACGGGGCAATTTCACCGCTGAACGGTCGAAATCACCGACGAAAACAGAGCGCCTGGAGCGCTGGCAAGGTGCGAGAGACTGGCACAGCGTTGGCATTGCTGCCAATCAGACGGGTCTCGCGGCATCAAAAGACAGCTTTAACTCGCTGTAGTTCTTGGCTTTTCTTATGAATCTACAGCTCTGGTATGCTTTCCGGCCTTCGGCCCGAGGTAGCAACCATGCAACTCATCGATATCGGCGTCAACCTGACCAACCCAAGTTTCGCCGACAAACACCAGGCCGTACGCGACCGCGCCTACGCCGCCGGGGTCTGCCAACTGGTGCTGACCGGCACCAGCGTCGAGGGTAGCGAACAGGCGCTGGAGCTGAGCCAGCAACTGGATGAAAGCGGTCAACGGCTGTTCGCCACCGCTGGCATTCACCCACACTCGGCCAGCGACTGGAGCGCTGATAGCGCGGGGCGTTTGCGCAGTTTGCTGAAGGAATCGAACGTGGTCGCGGTGGGCGAATGCGGGCTGGATTTCAATCGCGATTTCTCGCCGCGCCCGCAGCAGGAGAAGGTGTTGGAAGAGCATCTGGCGCTGGCCGTTGAGCTGCAGTTGCCGGTGTTCCTGCATGAGCGCGATGCCAGTCAGCGACTACTGGAGATACTGAAAGGCTTCCGCGATCAGTTGCCTGCTGCGGTGGTGCATTGCTTTACCGGTGAGCAAAAAGCGCTGTTCAGTTATCTCGACATGGATCTGCACATCGGCATTACCGGCTGGATCTGCGACGAGCGTCGGGGCACGCATTTGCATCCGCTGGTAAAAGAAATCAAACGCGGACGGCTGATGCTGGAAAGCGATGCGCCTTATTTGTTGCCGCGTACGTTGCGACCGAAACCGAAGAACGGGCGTAATGAGCCGGCGTATCTGACGGAGGTGTTGCGCGAGGTTGCTCTGCATCGCGGGGAAACCGGGGAAGACCTGGCTGCGCACACCACCGCGTGCGCCCGCGCATTCTTCAATCTCCCCACCCTCCCCTGACCCACCAAATTCCTCCTGTGGGAGCGGGCTTGCTCGCGAAAGCGCTGTGTCAGGCAAAAATGATTTAAATGACACACCGCATTCGCGAGCAAGCCCGCTCCCACAGGGGACTGTGTGGTCTTTTGATGTACATCAAGTTCTGCAGATCTGCATAGCGGCACAATACTGGCACCTTGCCAATGCTGTTTCCGCTATCAGAGAAGACCTCCATGGGTGCCTGGCTTAGCAATATCTCGCTGAAATATAAATTCTGGGCGGTCAATGCGGTCGCCTTCGTCACCACGTTGTTGTTGGTGTTGTACGCCGTACACCTCGAACAACAGGCGCGCAGTCATGCGTCAAAGGCCTCCGCGCAGGCCCAGGCGCAGTTGCTCAAGGCCTGGCCGGTCGGGCAAGCGCTGCCCAAAGCCGATCAAGTGCTGACCTTCAAACGCGGTGAAGCGCCGCGCCTCAACGATCAACCGTTATTGGAAATCGCCGACAGCAACGGCTGGATCGAGATCAACCCGATGCCATTGTTCGGCAAAAACCCGTTGATGGGCGCCGAGGTGTTCAGCCGTGCCGACGGTCAACGCGTCGCCGTGATCGCTTATGGCCCGAGCCTGACGCAGGTATTCGATGAGCGTTTTGCCAACTTCGCCGTGGCCGTATTGATCCTGATGCTGGCCATGCTCGGCGCCTCACAACTGCTAATCCGCTTCCTGCTCAGCCAACTCAACACCCTGAAAGACGTGATGCTTCACGTCGAGAAAAGCGGCGACCTCTCGGCCCGCGTGCCATTGGCCTGCACAGATGAAGTCGGGCAGATGGCCAGTGCGTTCAACGCGATGCAGGCGGGTTATCAGCGTGTGGTCACCACCGTTGCCAACACCGCGCGGCAACTGGACGTCGGCGCGGCGCGGCTGGCGGCGAGCATGGACGAAGTGCGTCACGGCATGCTCGGTCAGCAGAGTGAAACCGATCAAGCGGCCACGGCGATCAATGAAATGACCGCCACGGTCTATCACATCGCCCAGCACGCGGGCGCCACCCGCGATTTGTCGCAGACCGCTGACGGTCTGGCCGGCAGTGGTCAGCAAGTGGTCGCGCGGGTGCAGCATTCGATCGCCGGTCTGTCCAGCGGCGTACAGCAGACGGCCGAGATGATTCAACGCCTGGCTGAGGACAGTCAGAAGATCAACGGTGTGGTCAGCGTGATTCACAGCATCGCCGAACAGACCAATCTGCTTGCTCTCAATGCTGCCATCGAGGCCGCGCGTGCGGGGGAAATGGGCCGTGGTTTTGCGGTGGTCGCCGATGAAGTGCGCCACCTCGCGAAACGTGTGCAGGCTTCCACTGATGAGATCACCACGATGGTGTCGGCTTTGCAGGCCGGCACGCGCGATGCGGTGGATTTCATGCAAGAGAGTTCGTATAAGGCAGACGATTGTGTGCAGCAGGCGCAGGAAGCTGGCGCGGCGCTGGCCGAGATCACCGGCGCGGTGGCGCAGATGCGCGAGAGCAATACGCAGATTGCCGTGGCTGCTGAGCAGCAGAGTCAGGTTGCCGAGGAGATGAACCGGGCGGTGGTGAGCATTCGCGATGTGACCGAGAACACCGTGCAGCAGACGGTGGATTCGGCGACGACCAGTAATGAGTTGGCGACGTTGGCTGGGGAATTGAGCAAGGCGATTGGGCAGTTGAAACTCTGAGGGCCTTTCGCGAGCAAGCTTTGCTCCTACAGTTGTGCACGGATCTGTAGGAGCAAAGCTTGCTCGCGAAGGCGTCAGATGGGCCGACATCGAATCCGAACATGACGCCTATCACTTCAATAGCCAACCTCGATTCGCCGCCCTTCCCGGCCCGGCCTATTCTTCATCCATGCAATCAACATGGATCGAGGAGTAGCCACATCATGGGCAAACGTCACCCCAACCTTCCCGCGTGGCAATGGCGCGCGTACCCGGGCAATCATCAGCACCCGACCAATCTGGTGTTGCACCTGATTGCCGTGCCGTTGTTCATCGTGGCGTTTTTGTTGATCGTCTCTGGCGTGTTCAGTCTGAGCCTGGCCAGTGTCGCCATCGGCGTGATTGGCATCGTCGCGGCGCTGGGCTTGCAACGCCATGGTCACCGCCTGGAGGCGCAAGCCTCCGAGCCGTTCAGTGATCGCAAAGACGCGATTTCACGTTTGCTGGTCGAGCAGTTTCTGACTTTTCCACGGTTCTTTCTCAGCGGCGGCTGGTGGCGCGCCTGGCGAGAGCGTCACCGTCGGCATTGAGTCAGGCGAAGATCGTGACGGTCTGCCGACTCATGGCAATCAACTCACCTTCCGCGCTCCACAGTTTCGCGGCGGCATGCCCGTAGCCGTCGGCGGCGTACTCGGTTTCCACGCGGTACTTGCACCAGTCCAGTGTGCTCAATTCACGTAATGGCTGAACGAATTCGATGGTCCAGGTCAGCGTGCTGCCCATGGCCGGTTTCTTCAGATGTGGCAGCAGCGACGGCGGCCATGCGTCGACCAGCGCGAGAATGTGCGCCTCGGTCACTGGCTCTTCCTTCACGTCGCCACGCAAACGCACCCAACCGCCCATGTCCCGCGAAGAATTACCGGTGAACGGCAAACCGCCGATCGTCCAGCGCATCGCCAGGTGGCGCATGAATTCCGGCAGCACACCTTTGATGTACGGCAGTTCCTGACATTCGTCCCAGTGCTTCATGTCCGGCGCAGGCTCAGCGGCAATCGCCACTTCCGAAGGACGCGAGGCGCCAAAACTGCCTTGCACCAGCGTGACCACCTGACCGTTCTGCATCGCCCGGCCCAGCACCTGGCTGACGGCTTTGCCTTCACGCAGCACATCCACTTCAAAACTCACCGGGACTTCCGGCTCGACCGGGCCGACGAAGGTGATCGCCAGCGAACGCACTGGTCGATCCGCCGGCACTTTCGCGCGCATGGCTTCGTATTGCAGCGCGGCGACGAGGCCACCAAAACTGGCGCGGCCCTGAGCCCATTCGGCGGGGATCGACAGTTCCGGCTGGCGGCGCACCGCATCGAGCAGATCACAAAAGCGCATGGCAACCTCAGAAAACGAAAATGAATGGAGGGATCTTAACCACAGCCGGAGAGCACCGCAGCGTCTATTCCGGTCAAATGCGCTGACAGATCAGACACCACTCCCTGTAGGAGCTGCCGCAGGCTGCGATCTTTTGATGTTGAAAAACAAGATCAAAAGATCGCAGCCTGCGACAGCTCCTACAGGGGGTGATGCGGTGTGTTCAGGATTTGAAGCAGGTGCTGCTGAGTTTTTCGAGCACACGATCCGCCTTGGTCTCGGCTTGGATCAAACCTGCCTGCCAGGTGGCGACACACGGTTGCAGATCGGTTTCCAGTTCGGATTTCGCCAGCCACTGCCAGCAATCGTGCCAATCGCCCAGAGCCCCTTGCGCAGACTTCAAGCGTGGCAGCGCCGCTTCCGGCAGGCGATCCAGTTCTGGATACGCCTCGATGCCGTAACGCACACGCTTGATCAACAGACGCAGACGATGGCGATCATGCGCCGGATCATGCAGCGCCTGATCGAGATTCTTCCATTGTTTGCCGAGGCGTTTTTCGATGCGTTTAGCCAGACCTTTGAGCAAGCCCTGACGCTGAGACGCACGAATAAACCGTGGAAAAGCGTCGAGAATCATCAGCAGCGAGGCCACCTCGGCACTCGCCGCCAGTGCCGGATACGCCTCCGCCATCTGCGCCATGCGCCGTTGCGCCGCCTCGGGTTGATCGTGTTCGAGCAAGTAAGCCGCGAGCACTTCACGATCGCGCCACGGCGTGGTCAATTGACCGACTGCCGAGGCCGCGTCTTCCAGTTGCTCAACCCCGGGCAAGCCGCGCAACGGCCGCAACAAGCTGCGCAAGCGACGCACTGTGGTGCGCAGATCGTGCAGCGCCTCAGGATCAGTACGCGCCGTCAGCCGCGCCTGGCAACTGAGCAATCGCACTTCAATGCTCAGGATATGAGCCACCAACCGATCAACCAACGCAGACATCACTTGCTCCTTCAGAACGTCTTGGGGAGGAGTCTGGCGCCTCGTCAGCGCAGCATCCTTGCTTCAGGTAAGCCGCTTAACGGCCGGCGCGGGATTCGCGAATGTAGAAACGCGCCTTCTCGGCCTTGCTCGCGCAACCTTCGAAACCTTCGAATTGCTGCTGGGTTTTGGCCGCCGTCAGCAACGACAGCGCTTTGGAATAACTGACGGTGCCGGCAAAGCCTTCGGCCTTGGCCAGATCCAGCTCATGCCACGCCGTGTCGAGCTGGCTGCCGCAACTGTCGCGGTACGCAGTCTTGCCGGCGCAACCGGCCAATGCCAGGGCGATCAAGGGCACACAGATCCAGGCTTTCATCACTTACACCTCAAAAATAGGTCAACAGTCGTGCAGGTAAGACGGTTCGGCGGCGAAAAAGTGCCTTGTGCGGCCGTGATTCTGCGGTGGCGAAAAGGATAGCCCCGCGCGGCCATGAAGTATCGAAAAAACGACGCGACCGCGCCGCTGAGCGACCTCGGCGATTGAGCCGCTTGCCCGATGGGTGCATTGTGCAACCTTGTCGGGAGGAAGCTGGATGAAAAAGCGTGTCGCGCTGGTACTGGGCTCCGGTGGCGCCCGGGGCTATGCCCATATCGGAGTCATTGAAGAAATCGAAAAACGCGGTTACGAAATCGCCTGCATTGCCGGTTGTTCGATGGGCGCGGTGGTTGGCGGTATCTACGCCGCCGGCAAACTCGATGAATACCGCAACTGGATCGAAAGCCTCGACTACCTCGACGTGCTGCGACTGGTCGATGTGAGCTTCCGCCTCGGCGCGATTCGCGGTGAAAAAGTCTTTGGGCAGATCCGCAAAATCGTCGGCGAGATCAATATCGAAGACCTGCGCATCCCCTACACCGCCGTCGCCGCCGACCTCACCAATCAACAGGAAATCTGGTTTCAGGAAGGCTGTCTGCACCAGGCCATGCGCGCTTCGGCGGCGATTCCCAGCCTGTTCACGCCAGTGATGCAAGGCAATCGCATGCTGGTCGATGGCGGCATTCTCAACCCGCTGCCGATCGTGCCGGTGGTGTCCAGCCACTGTGATTTGATCATCGCGGTCAATCTCAACTCGACCAACCAGCGGCATTACAAACTGCCGGTGATCCAGCGTCCGCCGGCGTTTCGTTCGCGTTTCGACAGTTTGATCAGTTCGTTGGGCTCGAAGATGCCGTTTCGCCGCACCCAGGCTGAACAGTTGTTGAAGCTGGAACAGGAAGCGTTGCGTGCTGAGGCAGCGGATATCAATCCGTGGCTGGAAGGCGCCGACCCCGACAATCAGCAACCGGCCGCCGCGCCTGAGCGTGAAGGCGCACCGAAATCGGCGACGGGTTCGTTCATCATCGATAACGTCGGGCCGGCGTCATTGCTGGATCTGATCAACCAGAGTTTCGAGGTGATGCAGACTTCGTTGGCGCAGTACAAGATTGCCGGGTATCCACCGGATATTTTGATCAACGTGCCGAAGCGGGTTTGCCGGTTTTTCGAGTTTTACAAAGCGCCGGAATTGATCGCGCTGGGGCGGGAGATTGCGCGGGATACGATGGATCGGTATGAGAGTGAGCAGGGAGATCGGAGCTGATTGCTTTGTGAGATTTAAGGGCCTCTTCGCGAGCAAGCCCGCTCCCACATTTGGAAAGCATTCCTCCTGTGGGAGCGGGCTTGCTCGCGAAGGCGTCAGATCAGCCAACCTCACTCAACAGCCGATACCCAACCCCCGCCTCCGTCACAATAAACCGTGGCCGCGTCGGATCATCCGCCAGTTTCTGCCGCAAATGCCCCACCACTATCCGCAGATAATGACTGTCCTCGGTGTGCGTCGGCCCCCAGATATCCTTAAGCAATTGCTGCTGGGTGATCACCCTTCCCGGATGCCGCGCCAGTTGCGCCAGCACCGCGTATTCCTTACGGGTCAGCGCCACTTCAACGCCGTCGAGCAGCACCCGCCGATAGGCCAGATCCACGGTTAGCGGGCCAAAACTCAACGCCGCTTGTTGCGCCTCCCCCGCCGGCGCCTGACGCAACAACGCCCGCACCCGCGCAAGAAATTCCTGAATGCCGAACGGCTTGGTCACGTAGTCGTTGGCGCCGCCATCCAGTGCCTCGACCTTCTGCCCTTCGCTGGCACGCACCGACAGCACCAGCACTGGCGCCGTGGCCCATTCGCGAAACTCACGGAGCACTTGCTGGCCGTCCATGTCCGGCAGGCCGAGGTCGAGCACCAGCAAGTCCGGTTTATTCAGCGCCGCTTGCGCCAGGCCCTCGGCGCCGGTGCCAGCCTCGAGCACTTTGTAGCCTTGTGAGGCGAGGCTGATGCGCAGGAATTTGCGGATCTGCGGTTCGTCGTCGATGACCAGAATGGTCGCGATCTGGCTCATGAATTCACATCAACAGAAAAGATGGGCAAGAGAGTAGCGCAGTCGGCATCAGGCTTCATTGTCCATCCCCGGTTGCGCCTGCAACGGCAAGTGCAGGGTGATGCAGGTGCCGCGCCCTTCGATGCCGTCAGCGACGGTGATGCGTCCGCCATGCGCACCGACCATGCCCTGACAGATTGCCAGCCCGAGACCGGTGCCCTGCCCGCCGCGATCACCGCGAGCGGCGGTGTAGAACATGTCGAAAATCTTCGCGCGCTCGTCTTCGGGAATCCCCGGGCCTTCGTCACTGACCGAGAAGAAAATCTCCCTGTCATCGGCGCCGGCGCGTAATTCCAGACGACCGTGATTTGGCGAAAACCGTGCGGCGTTTTCCATCACGTTGACCAGCGCCTGTTCGATCAGCGCTGCATGCACGAACAGCAACGGCAACTCCGCCGGCACCTCGGTGCTGACCTGCAACGGCGCCAGCACCGCGCGTAGACGATTGAGCGAACTGCCGACGATGTCCGCCGGCGACACCCAGTCCCGCGCCAGCTTCAACGCGCCGTGGCCGAGGCGGGTCATGTCGAGCAGATTCTGGATATAGCGGTCGAGGCGTTCGGCTTCATCACGAGTGCCTTCGAGCAGCTCGCGGCGATCCTCCAACGGGATCGCTTCGCCGAGCGCCAACAGGCTGTCGATGCTGCCGCGCATGGCGGTCAACGGTGTGCGCAAATCATGTGAAACCGAGGCCAGCAGCGCACTGCGCAATTGCTCGGTTTCGCCATGCAGGCGTGCGGCTTCGAGATCGTCGGCCAGTTGCGCGCGGGCCAGTGCCTGCGCCAGCGGCTGGCTCAACGCGGTCAGCAGACGTCGGCGCTGGCCGCTCAAGGTCTGGCTTTCTTTGGCGCAAACGCCGAGCAGCGCCAGCGGGCCATCCTCGACCGACAATGGCCACCACCACCAACGCCCGAGCGGCAACGTGCCGGTGCCCATGCCCGCCGGTTGATCGTGTTGCCAGGCCCAATCGGCGGCGGCGCGTTCGGATTCAGTGAATTGCAGCGGCCCGCCGGTCTCGACTTTCCAGCCGCCCTGATCGTCACGATTGAGCAGGCACAGTTGCAGATCGCTCCAGCCGTTGAGGTGTTGCGCAGCGGCACTGACCACGGCCTGGCGATCGGTGGCGGCGGTGAGTTTGCGCGACAGATCGAGCAGTTCGGTGGTCTCTTCCTGGGTGTCGCGCAACGCCTGCAATTGTCGACGCTGACGCGCCGCAAGGTTGCCGGTGAGCGCCGCCATCAACAGGAAAAACAGCAGGGTCAGCACGTCTTCTTCGCGCTGGATGCTGAAGGAAAAATTCGGCGGAATGAATAAAAAATCGTAGGTCAGAAACGACAGCGCCGCACAGGCCAGCGCCGGGCCGAGGCTGCTGCGCACTGCCACCAGCAACACCGCCGCGAGGAACACCAGCGAGATGTTCGGCAGCGGCAACACACTCGACACCGCCCACGCCAAGGCACTGGCCAATAGCGTGGCGACCAGTGCCAGCGCGTAATCGAACCACACCAGCGTCAGCGGATTGCGTTGGCGCGGTTGATGCTGTTGGTGATCGCTGTCGAGGACGTTGATTTCCAGACCGTGGGCCTGGCGCAGCAAACGCGCTGCGAGACCGCCACCGAACAGTCGACGACGCAAACGCGGTCGCGACTGGCCGACCAGCACCAGACTCGCGCGACGTTCGGCGGCATGCTGGATCAGGGTTTTCGCCACCTCACCGGCGCGCAACAAAACCACTTCACCGCCGAGGCGTTCGGCCAGTTGCTGAGCGCTTTGCAGGCGCAGCCGCGATTGCTCGTCGCGCACACTGCCATTGTCGACGTGCACCAGACTCCACGGCAAATGCCGACGCTGCGCGACGCGGCTGGCGTGGCGCACAAGGCGTTCGGCCTGCGCGTCGCCATCGACTCCGACCAACAATCTGCCACGCACCGCCGGCGCGGCTTGACCGAGTTGGCGATAACCTTGCGCAAGATCGTTATCGACTTGCGCGGCGGCGGTTTGCATCGCCAGTTCGCGCAATGCAGTGAGGTTGGTCTGGGTGAAAAACGCATCGATCGCCGCACGCGCCTGCTCCGGCACGTAGACCTTGCCTTCGCGCAGACGCTCAAGCAATTCGCGTGGCGGCAGGTCGATCAGCAGCAGTTCGTAGGCTTCTTGCAGCACCCAGTCCGGCAGGGTTTCGCGCACCTGCACACCGGTGATGCCGCGTACCTGATCGTTAAGACTTTCGAGGTGCTGGACGTTGACCGTGGTGAACACGTCGATACCGGCGGCGAGCAATTCCTGAATGTCTTGCCAGCGTTTGTCGTGGCGACTGCCGGGGGCGTTGCTGTGGGCCAGTTCATCGACCAGCACCAGTTTCGGTTTGGCCGCGAGGATGCCGTCGAGATCCATCTCTTCGAGCATCACGCCACGGTATTCCGAGCGCAGCAGCGGTTGCTGCGGCAAGCCGCCAAGGAGCGCTTCGGTTTCGGCACGGCCATGGGTTTCGACGACGCCGGCGAGTACTTTTACGCCTTGGCGCAGTTGCGTGTGCGCGGCCTGGAGCATGGCGTAGGTTTTGCCGACACCGGGGGCGGCGCCGAGGAAAACCTTGAGCCGGCCCCGGCCATCGCGGGGCAGATCTGCTAACAGTGCGTCGGCGCGGCCGGAGTCGCTCATGCTTGATGCTCTCTCTTCCTGATGATCGTTCCCACGCTCTGCGTGGGAATGCAGCCCGGGACGCTCTGCGTCCCACCAAAGCGGACGCGGAGCGTCCATTGATGCATTCCCACGCAGAGCGTGGGAACGATCATCTCTACAGTTTTTCCAGTGCCATGTTCAGCTCCAGCACATTGACCACCGGCGGCCCCACCAGCGGCTGTTCGATGTGCGCATCGAGCAGTTGCTGCACGGTCGCTACCGGCAGGTTGCGCGCTGCCGCGACTCGCGCCAGTTGATAGGCAATTGCCGCCGGTGGCAAGTGCGGATCGAGGCCGCTGCCGGAGGTGGTCAACAGCGCCAACGGCACCGGGCCCTGGCCTGGCACCTGCAATTTGTTGGCGTCGTCGATCACACGCGTGGCGAGTGCCGGGTTGCTCGGCGCGAGGTTGCTGGCGCTGCTGGACACGGTGGCGAAAGCGCCGGCGGAAGGACGTGGATGGAACCAGGCGTCGCCGACGAAATCCTGAGCAATCAGGGACGAGCCGCGGACTTTGCCGGTGGCATCGTGGACGAGGCTGCCGTTGGCTTGCTCGGGGAAAGCGACCTGAGCGATGCCAGTGACCACCAGCGGGTAGGCGACGCCGGTGACCAGGGTCATCAGCACCAGCAGGCTGAGGGCGGGACGTATCATTGTGGACATTTCAAAATCCTCGAATTCGTTGGGCAAACTTTTTGTGGGGTGTCAGGGGGATCGCTTCCCCCTCACCCCAGCCCTCTCCCCCAAGGGGGCGAGGGGAAAGGGAGCCGATCGCTGTGCTTTTCAAAACCTGAGTTCGACTCGATAGCTCAGGTCGACGTACCTCTGATAAACCACTCGGTCAGTCCCCTCTCCCTCCGGGAGAGGGCTAGGGTGAGGGGCTCTTCAAGAATCAAACCAAATGCAACGCCGTGAGCAACATGTCGATAGCCTTGATCCCCACAAACGGCACCAGAATCCCGCCCAATCCATAGATCAACAGATTGCGCCGCAACAACGCCGCCGCACTCGCTGCCTGCACGCGCACACCGCGCAATGCCAGCGGAATCAGCACAACGATGATCAATGCGTTAAACACAATCGCCGAGAGAATCGCGCTCTGCGGGCTGGTCAACTGCATGATGTTCAGCACCCCCAGTTGCGGATAAATCGAGGCAAACAGCGCTGGCAGAATGGCGAAGTATTTGGCCACGTCGTTGGCGATGGAAAAGGTCGTCAGCGCACCACGGGTCACCAGCAATTCCTTGCCGATCTGCACCACGTCGAGCAGCTTGGTCGGGTCGCTGTCGAGATCGACCATGTTCGCCGCTTCACGCGCCGCTTGTGTGCCGTCGTTCATCGCCATACCAACGTCAGCCTGGGCCAGCGCCGGAGCATCGTTAGCGCCGTCGCCGCACATCGCAACCAGACGACCGTCGTTTTGCTCGTGACGAATACGCGCGAGTTTTTTCTCTGGCGTGGCTTCGGCGAGCACATCATCCACACCTGCTTCAGCAGCAATCGCCGCAGCGGTCAGCGGGTTGTCGCCGGTGACCATCACGGTGCGAATCCCGAGTTTGCGCAGCTCAGCAAAGCGCTCACGAATCCCTGGTTTAACCACGTCCTTGAGGTGGATCGCACCGAGCAATTTACCGCCCGCGCAAACCAGCAACGGCGTGCCACCGCTCTGCGCGATCTTGTCGATTTCTCGCGCCAGCGCCGGGGCCAGATCCGCGCGTTTCTGACCGAGGAAACTCAGCAGCGAATCCACCGCGCCTTTGCGATACACACGGCCCTGATAGTCGACGCCGGATAAACGCGTCTCGGCGCTGAACGGCACGCCCGTCAGCGTTTCCGGCGCCGGTTCAGCTTGCGGATGCAGACCGCGCAGGTATTCGACGATCGACTTGCCTTCAGCGGTGTCGTCGGCCAGCGAGGCGAACAGCGCGCCCTCGGCCAACTCACGACCATTCACACCCGGCGCGGCATACACCGCGCTGCAGCGACGGTTACCGAAAGTGATGGTGCCGGTCTTGTCGAGCAGCAGCACGTGCACGTCGCCCGCCGCTTCCACCGCGCGGCCAGACTTGGCGATGACGTTGAGGCGCACCAGACGATCCATCCCGGCAATACCGATGGCCGACAGCAGACCGCCAATGGTGGTCGGAATCAGTGTGACCAGCAGCGCCACCAGAAACACCAGCGGCAAGCTGCCGTTAGCGAAATGGGCGAACGGTTGCAGGGTCACCACGACCAACAGGAAGATCAACGTCAGGCCGATCAGCAGAATATCCAGCGCCACTTCGTTCGGGGTTTTCTGGCGTTTGGCGCCTTCGACCAGGGCGATCATGCGATCGAGGGTCGACTCGCCCGGGTTGACGGTGATCTTCACCAGCAACCAGTCGGATACCAGTCGGGTGTTGCCGGTGACGGCCGAACGGTCGCCACCGGACTCGCGAATCACTGGCGCGGACTCACCGGTGATCGCCGCTTCGTTGACCGCCGCGATGCCTTCGATGACTTCGCCGTCACCGGGGATCATTTCCCCGGCTTCGACGCGCACCACATCGCCCTTGCGCAGACTTGCCGCAGGCACGACCTGAAAGCTGCCATTGGCTTGTTTGCGTCGAGCGCTGAGGCCTTCGCTGCCAGCCTTGAGGCTGTCGGCGCGGGCCTTGCCGCGACCTTCGGCCAAGGCCTCGGCGAAGTTGGCGAACAGCACGGTGAACCACAGCCACAGAGCGATTTGTGCGGCGACGAAGGTCGGTACATCGGCATCCGGGAGGAAGCACAGCACGGTGGTGAAAATCGCGGTCAGTTCGACCACCAGCATCACCGGCGAACGCTTCAATTGCCGAGGGTCGAGCTTGACGAAAGCTTGCACCAGCGCCGGCCGCCACAGGGCCGAGATCGCGGTTTTCGCTTGTTCCGGCGCCTTGACGGCAGCGGGTTTGATTGCGGGCATATTCATCGATAAGTCCTCAGAAGCCCATGCTCAGGTGTTCGGCGATTGGGCCGAGCGCCAGAGTCGGCAAGAAGGTCAGGCCGCCCACCAGCAAAATGGTCACGGTCAACAGGGTCACGAACAGCGGGCCGTGGGTCGGGAAGCTGTTCTGGCCGATCGGTGCGGTTTTCTTCATCGCCAGACTGCCAGCCAAGGCCAGAACCGGGAGGATGTAACCGAAGCGACCGATCAACATGCCCAGACCCAACATCAAGTTGTGGAACGGCGTGTTCGCGCTCAGGCCACCGAACGCCGAGCCGTTGTTGGCACTCGCCGAGGTGTAGGCGTAGAGCAACTGGCTGAAACCGTGCGGGCCGGGGTTGCTGATGGTCGCCGCAGCACTGGGCACCGCTGCGGCAATCGCACCGAGCACCAGCACGCCGACCGGCATCACCAGCAAGGTCACCACCAGCAATTGCACTTCCCGCGCCTGGAGTTTTTTGCCGAGGTATTCCGGGGTACGTCCGATCATCAAACCGGCGAGGAACACCGCGATCAGCACGTTGAGCAACATGCCGTAGAGTCCGGCACCGACGCCGCCGAAGATCACTTCGCCGACCATCATGTTGACCAGCGCGACCATGCCGCTGAGCGGGTTGAGGCTGTCGTGCATGCCGTTGACCGAACCGTTCGACGCGGCCGTGGTGGTCACCGACCACAGCACGGTGGCGGTGGTGCCGAAACGTGCTTCCTTGCCTTCCAGCGGCGCGGTCTGTTCAACGGCGGCGTTGTTCAGGGTCGGGTTCGGTTGGTACTCGGCCCACAACGAGGTCGCGCCGCCGATCAGGAACAGCGCCAGCATGCAGGCGATGATCGCGCGGCTCTGACGCAGGTCTTTGACGTAATGGCCGAAGGTGAACACCAGCGCCACCGGGATCAGAATGATCGACGTGACTTCGAACAGATTGCTCCACGCGGTCGGGTTCTCGAATGGATGCGCCGAGTTGACGCCGAAGAAGCCGCCACCGTTGGTGCCCAGTTGTTTGATCGCAATCTGGCTGGCCGCAGGGCCGAGCGGAATCACTTGATCAACGCCCTGCATCGTTACCGCATGCACATACTGCGCGAAGGTTTGCGGCACGCCTTGCCAGACCAGATACAACGCCAGCAGCAGGCACAGCGGTAGCAGGCCATAGAGGGTGGCGCGGGTCATGTCGACCCAGAAGTTGCCGAGGGTTTTCGTCGATTTGCGACCGATGCCACGGCACAGCGCGACCAGTACGGCGAGGCCGGTGGCGGCGCTGACGAAGTTCTGCACGGTGAGGCCGACCATCTGGCTCAGGTAGCTGAGGGTCGCTTCGCCGCTGTAGGACTGCCAGTTGGTGTTGGTCATGAAACTGATCGCGGTGTTGAACGCCTGCGTCCATTCCTGGCCCGGCAGGTTCTGTGGGTTCAGCGGCAAGTGATCCTGGAACAACAGAATCGCGAACAGCAGCAGGAAACCGGCAAGGTTGAACGCCAGCAGCGCCAGGGTGTACTTCTGCCAGCTCTGTTCAGCCTCGGGATCGACACCGGAGATGCGGTAGCAACCGCGCTCGACCGGGCCAAGAATCGGCGTCAGCCAGGTGCGCTGACCTTCCATCACTTTGTAGTAGAAGCGCCCGAGGAACGGCGCCGGCAGCAAGACCAACGCAAAAAACGCGAGGATCAGCCAATAGTCATAACTGTGCATAGCCGCTCCTAGTTCCGATCCGCGCGCAACAGCGCAACCAACAAATAAATGAACAGCCCCACTGCCAGTAGCAGTGACACCCCGTCCAGAACGCTCATGGAAGATCTCCGTGTTACGGCGTATTGCCGCGTGTGGGGTGATTGTCGGAAAGGAGGCTGTAAAGGAACGAGACCGAGGGGGTTGGCTGGGCATAAAGAAAGCGTAAAGAGTGGGTTTAAGCGGCCGTTACATCTGGGTTTTGCGGTGTCTGGGCCGGCCTCTTCGCGAGCAGGCTCGCTCCCACAGGGGGAATGCATTCCAAATTGTGGGAGCGGGCTTGCTCGCGAAGACGGCAGCACAACCAACACCGCACTCAACTGGCGCACAAAATGCAGCTATCTCACTGCAACCATCCCCGATACGACCCCATTCAACTTATTACGACTTATTTCACCGCAATGGCACGCCCACTGCACGCGCCCTCCCCCGAGCTTTCCAAACCGTTCAGGGAGCAAGCGCATGAACACACAACTCAAACCCACGCTGGGCACGTTGCACCTGTGGGGCATCGCCGTCGGCCTGGTGATTTCCGGCGAATATTTCGGCTGGAGTTACGGCTGGGGCGTCGCTGGCACGCTGGGCTTTCTGGTGACTTCGTTCATGGTCGCGACCATGTACACCTGCTTTATCTTCAGTTTCACCGAACTGACCACCGCGATTCCCCATGCTGGCGGGCCGTTTGCCTACAGCCGTCGCGCCTTCGGAGAGAAAGGTGGGCTGATCGCAGGGTTGGCGACGCTGATCGAATTCGTCTTCGCGCCACCGGCGATTGCGCTGGCCATCGGCGCTTATCTGAATGTGCAGTTTCCGGGGCTCGACCCAAAACACGCAGCGGTCGGCGCGTACATCGTCTTTATGGGTCTGAACATTCTCGGGGTGAAACTGGCGGCAACGTTTGAATTGATCGTCTGCGTGCTGGCCGTCGCCGAGTTGCTGGTGTTCATGGGCGTGGTCGCGCCGGCCTTCAGCTTCAGCAACTTCGCTCTGAATGGCTGGGCCGGTTCCGACGTATTCGGCGCACCCGCGATTGCCGGGATGTTCGCGGCGATTCCGTTTGCGATCTGGTTTTTCCTCGCCATCGAAGGCGCGGCGATGGCCGCCGAAGAAGCCAAGGATCCGAAACGCACGATTCCCAAGGCCTACATCAGCGGCATTCTCACTCTGGTTTTATTGGCAATGGGCGTGATGTTCTTTGCCGGCGGCGTCGGTGACTGGCGCACCTTGGCCAACATCAACGACCCACTGCCGCAAGCCATGAAAACCGTGGTCGGCGACAATTCGGGCTGGCTGCACATGCTGGTCTGGATCGGCCTGTTCGGGCTGGTGGCGAGTTTCCACGGGATCATCCTTGGCTACTCGCGGCAGTTCTTCGCCCTCGCCCGCGCCGGTTACCTGCCCGCTTCGCTGGCAAAACTCTCGCGCTTCCAGACGCCGCACCGCGCGATCATTGTCGGCGGCATCATCGGCATCGCGGCGATCTACAGCGACGGCCTGATCAATCTCGGCGGCATGACCCTCACCGCCGCGATGATCACCATGGCGGTGTTCGGCGCGATCGTCATGTACATCATGAGCATGCTCAGCCTGTTCAAACTGCGCAAATCGGAGCCGAACCTGGAGCGTACTTTCCGCGCGCCGTGCTATCCGTTGATCCCGATGATCGCGCTGGTTTTGGCGGTGGTGTGCCTGGTGGCGATGGCGTGGTTCAACGCGTTGATCGGGCTGATTTTCCTCGGCTTCATGGCCGTGGGCTTCGGCTACTTCCTGCTCACCGGCCAGTTGCGCGCCAATGCGCCGGCCGACGCCATGCTCACGGGCCAATAAGTCCCCTGTAGGAGCTGCGGCACGCTGCGATCTTTTGACTTTGCTTGTTAAAAACACAAGATCAACAGATCGCAGCCTTCGGCAGCTCCTACAGGGAATTAAGGTGCTGCAGGGATATCAGGCCTAGAATGGAACCACTGCGAAGTCGCTTCGCTCAAAAGTGGTACGCAGCGTCGCACGGCGAAATCCTCGTCGATCGATCTGCTATTAAGGAGAGCCGTTATGCCCTGGTATGCCTGGTTGATTCTGGTCGTTGCAATCGGCTCGATCGTTGGCGGTTTGATGATGTTGCGAGACACCGCCAACAAGGTCGAACTGACTGATGAAGAACGCAAACGCGTGGCTGCACGCAACGCCGAAGCGGACGCCAAAGAAGCGCAAGACCGCTGAACCAGACCCCGCCCAATCGGCGGGGTTTGTGTTTTTTACACGCTTTGGACTTATCTGCATGCTTTTTAGAAGTAGAAGTACAGTCACCATTTAATTTTGTGTGGTTAAGATGGGGGCATTGTTGCGGAGAGAGTTTCAGATGCGTTACTCGCAGGACCATAAAGCCCAGACCCATCAGCGCATCATCAAGGAGGCCTCGGCACGATTTCGCAAGGACGGAATCGGCGCCACAGGCTTGCAACCCTTGATGAAGGCACTGGGGTTGACCCACGGTGGCTTCTACTCGCACTTCAAATCCAAGGACGAATTGGTGGAGAAGGCCCTGCAAGAAGCCGGCGCACAACTCGACGCGCACTGCGCGATGTTGTTTTCTGAAGAACAACCTCTGGAAGCCTTCATCGACAGTTACCTGTCCGAATGGCACTACACCTCGCCCCATGAAGGCTGCCCGTTACCGACCATGTCTTCGGAGCTCGGTTTGCGCGGACAGCCAAGCCCGACCACCGACGCTGTGCTTAATGCGCGACTCGAGCAAGTGCAGAACACCCTCGGTGGCGAGAGTGCCGCTGATCGCAGCATCGTGATCATGGCCACTCTGTTGGGAGCATTGGTACTTGCGCGTAGCGTCGAAGATCCGGAGCTGGCCCAGCGCATCCTCGGCGTTACGCGCGCGCATCTGAAAAATCAGCAGGACTAGTCTTTCCAGCGTTTGAACAACACGCTGGCATTGACCCCACCGAAGCCGAAGCCGTTCGACAAGGCATATTCGATTGGCATCGAACGCGCCTTGCCGTGCACGATGTACACGCCTTCACTCGCAGGATCCGGATTTTCAAAATTGAGCGTCGGCGGCACCACCTGATCACGAATCGCCAACAGCGTGAAGATCGCCTCCAACCCGCCCGCAGCGCCGAGCAAATGCCCGGTCGATGACTTGGTCGAAGTCACGGCGATTTTGTTTTCTGTACCGAACACACTTTTGATCGCCGCCAACTCGCCGAGATCCCCGACCGGCGTTGAAGTGGCGTGGGCGTTGAGATGCTGCACATCAGAAGCTTTAATGCCGGCCTGAGCCAGTGCCAGCTCCATCGCCCGTCGCGCACCGCTGCCATCTTCAGGCCCGGCAGTCAGGTGATAAGCGTCAGCGCTGGTACCGTAACCGACCAATTCGGCCAGCGGTTTTGCCCCGCGCGCAAGCGCATGCTCCAGTGACTCAATGACCAGCAGCCCGGCGCCCTCGCCCATCACAAAACCGTCACGACCACTGTCGAATGGACGCGAGGCACGTTCCGGCGTGTCGTTGTAACCGCTGGACAGGGCTCGGGCTGCCGCAAAACCAGCAAGGCTGACCCGATCAATCGCCGCCTCCGCACCGCCGCACACAGCAATGTCCGCTTCGCCCGCACGAACCATGCGCGCCGCATCGCCGATTGCCTGAACGCCAGCAGCACATGCCGTTACCGGTGCACCCAACGGGCCTTTCAAACCATGCTGGATCGATACATGACCAGCGGCCAGATTCACCAGGAATGACGGAATGGTGAACGGCGACAAACGTCGCGGGCCACGGCTGTCCGTGGTGCGTACTGCATCGGCGATCGCACCGAAGCCACCTACGCCGGAACCGATGATCGTCGCCGTACGCTCCTGACCCGCAGCGTCGGTCGGATGCCATCCTGCCTGCTCCAACGCCTGCCGCGCCGCCTCCATGGCGAACAGAATGAAGCGATCCATCTTCTTCTGTTCTTTCGGCGGCGTGGCGCGATCGGGATCGAAACCGCCTTCGGCGTCCTCCGCCAGCGTTGGCACTATGCCGCCGACCCAGGTGGGCAAATCAGCGCTCACCGCTTCCGGTAGAGTGCGCAAACCAGATCGCGCGCCCAGTAACCGCTGCCAAACGACTTCGACATCACTGCCCAAAGGCGAAACCAGACCCATCCCGGTAACTACAATTCGACGCTGATTCATACCGCGCTTTCCTCTGACCAACTTGCAAGGGACTTACTTATAACGACTGGCAGCAGCACTGCGGGACAGGTTCGGCGCCATGACATGCCGGGCCGCAACAAACGCTTGCCATTCGCCAGCATCAGGCAGGGAAGGAATGGTGATCAATTCGCCCTGATCCAGACCGGCCAGTGCAGCATCGACCATCTCGCCCGCTTCCATGACCATTTCTGCAGGAATGCCACTGGCATCGATGCCGGAGCGTTCCCAGATTTCGGTTCGGGTCACGCCAGGCAGCACGGCTTGAATCTTGACGCCCGTGCCGTCGAGTTCAGCATGCAGCGATTGAGTCAGGCTCAACACATAAGCCTTGCTCGCACTGTACGTGGCGTTGAAACGCTCGGGGAACAGCGCCACTACTGAGGCGATATTAATAATCGTGCCGCGTCCGGCTTTGGCAAAACTCGCTGCCGCAGCCGAAGCCAAACGAGTCACCGTGGTGACGTTAAGCTGAATCAGACGCTCGAGCTTATCCATATCGGCATTGGCCAACAGACCATCAGCGGCAACCCCGGCATTGTTCACCAACAGGCTGATGCTTGAGTCGCTGCGAAGACGTTGCTCGAGTTTGAGCACATCATCCTTTTGCGTCAGATCCGCTTTAAGCACTTCAACCTGAATGCCGTGGGCCTCGCGCAAATGGCTCGCGGTGGTTTCCAGACGCTCCTTGTCACGCGCCACCAGCAGCAAATCGAACCCGCGGGTAGCCAACCTTTCTGCGTAAATCGCACCAATGCCTGACGATGCGCCGGTGACGAGAGCGGTACCTTGGGGCTTAACAGCATTCATGACGGTGCTCCTGAAATTCACAAAAGGAAAATGGGTTTCGATCATTGATCGCGAAATTATTATAGGCATAATTTAAACGCAATATGATAGCCGTAATTTTTAGCTGTCCGACGAACGCTCGCGAAATCCCCTACTGGGTCTGCCCGCCAGAAAACAGAAAGGCCGGTCAATGACCGGCCCCTTGGCGTTGAACAATCAGCTTAGTTCACTTCCAGCTTTTCACGATTACGATCAAGTATCGCTTTACCGATGCCCTTCACTTCCAGCAATTCATCCACCGATGCGAACGGGCCATTTGTTTCACGATACGCAACAATCGCTTTAGCCTTGGCTGCCCCGACACCCGACAGTTCCTTCTGCAGGGTCGCCGCATCCGCGTCATTTAGATCAAGTTTCGAATGCTCTGGGATCGCTGCCGTCTCGATGACGAGAGGCGCCTTTGAAGTCTCTGAGATCGTCGCTGGCGCCGCTGCGGCGGCGATCGAGACGCTGGCAAACAGAGCAAAAATCAAAGAATAGAAGTAACTGGTACGCATAGTTGAAGCTCCATGACATCGAATTGAGAAGCAGCTTTTCCCAAGCTGCTTCTCAACCCTAGGTCATGGTGGGCACAAGTCAAAAGTGTGTACGTTACTGGATGTGAAACAATCAGGGCTCGAGGCGGCGTTGCTGGTAGATCCAGTCGACGATCTCGCCGTCGGGGGTGTAGCCGGAGACGGTTTCTCGCAGGAGTTGGCGGACGCGGGTGTAATCATCCTTCTCGACAGCAACCAACAGCTCGCTCAAGCGCCCCTTCAAAACATCCCAGGGCAGATGATCTTCGCTGGCCGTCATGATCATCGGGTGCGAAGTCGCTGCGACGTTATCGCCAATCAAAAGCTCCTCGTAGAGTTTTTCGCCAGGGCGCAATCCGGTGAAATCAATAGAAATGTCACCATGCGGATTACGATCAGAGCGAATACTCAAGCCGGACAGGTGAATCATTTTCTCGGCCAGTTCGACAATTTTGACCGGCTCGCCCATGTCCAGTACGAAGACGTCGCCACCTTGCCCCATTGAACCGGCCTGAATAACCAGTTGCGCGGCCTCTGGAATAGTCATGAAGTAACGAGTGATTTTCGGGTGTGTAACTGTCAGTGGCCCACCAGACTTGATCTGACTGTGAAATAACGGAATCACCGAGCCGGACGAGCCTAGCACATTGCCGAAACGCACCATTGTGAAGCGGGTTTTGTTGACCTGTGAGACATTCGCCTTATCGCCGAACATGACCGGAGCAATTTCCCTGCTGAGCGCTTGTAAAGTCAACTCTGCAAGCCGCTTAGTGCTTCCCATTACATTGGTTGGCCTGACGGCTTTGTCGGTCGAGATAAGAACAAAGTTAGAAACACCTGACTGCAATGCCGCTTGTGCTGTATTGAGCGTGCCGATGACATTATTAAGAACGCCCTCAGCGATATTGTGCTCAACCATGGGTACATGTTTATAGGCTGCCGCATGATAGACAGTATCAACCTTCCACGTTTGCATGATGTCGTGCAACTTTTCTACATGGCGGATTGAGCCAAGAATCGGCAACACTTGCACGGCGACAGCTTCCCGACATCCACGCTGCTCAAGTTCAGAAAGAATACTGTATAAATTGAACTCACTGTGTTCAAACAACAACAGCGTGGTCGGGCTGAGTGAAAAAATCTGACGGCACAGTTCGGATCCTATGGACCCCCCTGCGCCCGTGACCATGACAGTTTTTCCCGTAATGCAGCGCGCTAAAAGGTCAGGCTGCGCTGGAACCGCATCTCGCCCGAGAAGATCGGCGATATCAACTTCCTGTATATCATCGACTTTAACTCGCCCACTGGCCAGGTCTGTAAAATTAGGTACGCTTCGGACATGAAGGGGAAACCCCTCCAATAAATTAAGGATTTCGCGACGTCTAGCGCGGGTAGAAGACGGCAGCGCCAGAAGTATTTCCTCAGCCCCGGTCACGTCGATCATCTGCTGGATGTGTCTGGGCTTGTAGACCTGAAGCCCGGAAATAGAACGCTCGGCGATACTGGCATCATCATCAACAAAGGCCACCGGGCGCATGGTGCGCCCCATTCGAAGCGCAGCAACCAGTTGATTACCCGCAACACCGGCTCCGTAAACTGCGACCTTGGTGAGGCCGTCATCCCGACTGGTAAAGGGTACGTGCTGGGCAGCAATGAACCAGTCACCCATGAAATATTGACGCATACACAAGCGTAATCCGCCGATAATCACGAGGCTCAGCCACCAGTAATTGAAGATAATGGAACGCGGAATCACCGCTTCATGGTTGCTGTACCAATAGACCACCAATGCCAGAATCAAAGACGAAAGACTCACCGCCTTAATGATGACAACTAGCGCATCATTACCGAAATAACGCATTACCGCCCGGTACATGCCAAATCGTATAAACAACGGAATGGCGACCAAGGGAGCGCAGAGAAATAGCCAAAAGTGAACCCGAAAAGGATTGTACATATCGTCTATGCCGAGGCGGACGATAAAGGCGAGCCACAGCGCTAACCAAACAAGCAAGCAGTCCGTCGTCACTTGCAGCAGCCGTTTTTGCCGTCGAGGCAGACTCAGCAAGAAAACCCTGAATTTATCCATAAATCTGGCGCTCCCCCTCACCTCATCGAATTTTTCTTTGCAAAATCAAATGTAGTATTACACGAAATAAGTACCCCACGCGGCTCGCGAAGAGCGGCGACTGGGCTTCGAGGGGGGAGCCCCCCCAGCGACACCTGGAAGAAGGCAATATGCCAGCGTCACTTCCAGAGCTTCCGACTTTAAAATGTGTGAGCGTCGGGCAAAAATATGTAGCCAGAGCCTTCAAAACCTTACGAAAGGTTGGGAAAAAACTCAAAAACTCATCGAATTTTTTCGTCCATAGCACTGCTTCCTTTAATACGGCCTACTGCCAGCCCACTCAAAACGCCTACCCTTCGTCGAAATTACAGGACATCGTTCTCCCATGGCCCGCGTTTATCTACGCCCGACCGGCTTGAGCGCCGAATTCTCGTGGGGGTTCCGAGCCTACTTTAAATACATCAAAAACGGCGATTACAGGGTGAAATTCCATAGCCCGATACGATACCATGCGCGTCTCGAACGTAACCCTGAGCTCACCGAACCGGGCGAGCCCTTGAGCGACCTGTCGCTCCTTTTTTCAAGGCAATATACGCATGGATTCGTACCAACAATTTGAGCTTTTTCCGACTTGCTCAACAAACGGGTAGCATTTCATCACTGCCAAAATTGAATGCCGCAAAGCCTCTGCATTAGAAATCGAGTCAAACACTGATGAAAAATTATTCAGCTAGCCCGTTAGAAATGATAAATAGTTTTTGGTGCAACAAGCGTTTGATAATGCAATTGAGCAAACGCGAAGTCCTCGGACGCTACCGCGGTTCGACGCTGGGTCTATCATGGTCTTTTTTCAACCCGATTTTAATGCTTGTCATATACACCTTCGTATTTTCGGTCGTATTCAAAGCACGCTGGGGTGTATCTGCCGACGAAAGCAAAACTGACTTTGCAATCATTCTATTCGTAGGACTACTCATCCATGGCTTATTTGCAGAGTGCATAAACAAAGCTCCCGGACTAATAACTTCAAACGTCAGTTACGTAAAAAAGGTAGTTTTTCCGGTCGAGGTGCTTGCATGGGTCGCTTTTATGTCGGCGCTGTTTCACGCCGCGATCAGTCTAGTAGTATTATTACTGGCCCAGCTTGTGTTCAAACACAGCATTCCATGGACAGCGATACTACTCCCCTTTGTCTTACTCCCACTGTTCCTGAGTATCATGGGACTTAGTTGGCTTTTTGCTTCGCTTGGCGTTTACCTTCGGGACATTACGCAAATAACAGTAATGTTTACGACAGTCATGTTATTTATGTCCGCTGTGTTTTTTCCTGTTACAGCGCTTCCAGAGAAATATCAGGTCTGGATACGCATCAACCCGCTGGCGTACATTATTGAGCAAAGTCGTAACGTGCTCATTTTCGGTCAAGTACCAGACCTTCTGACTTGGAGCATAATGCTAGTGATCGGCGGAGTCGTCGCTTGGTGTGGTTTTGCCTGGTTTCAAAAAACGCGCAAGGGGTTTGCCGATGTACTCTGATCCGGTAATCAGCGTCGAAAATCTGAGCAAGTGTTATGAAGTGTATAACAAGCCGCACCAGCGGTTGCTACAAATGCTCTTCCGTGGAAAGCGAAAGTACTTCAACGAATTCTGGGCTCTTAAAAATGCTTCATTCAAAGTTAGAGCCGGCGAAACGGTAGGTATAATTGGAAGCAACGGCTCCGGAAAATCCACGCTATTACAAATGCTCTGCGGCACGTTGAATCCGAGTGGCGGCGAGATCCACGTACGCGGACGTATCGCTGCGCTGCTTGAGCTTGGTGCCGGTTTCAACCCCGAATTTACCGGAAAGGAAAACGTTTATCTCAATGCCGCTATTCTAGGGTTAACGCTTGCGGAAATTGAAGCGGCATACGCTGACATAGAAGCTTTTGCAGAGATCGGCGAGTTCATCGATCAGCCAGTAAAAACCTATTCCTCCGGGATGTATGTGCGCCTCGCGTTTTCAGTCGCCGTGCATACCAAACCAAGTATTTTAGTAGTTGACGAAGCCCTTTCTGTGGGCGATGCGCGCTTCCAGGCGAAATGCCTGGATCGCATTAAGCAGATGAAGGAGTCCGGCGTCAGCATTTTATTCGTATCGCACGATGTTGCAGCTGTCCGGACTCTATGTGACCGTGCTCTGTGGCTTGATAAAGGAACTGTTCGGGCCATCGGTGAAGTATTTCCTGTTACCGCGCAATACACCGAACATCTTTTCGACCGCAAGCCCGAGAAAGCCCCTGACATTTCTGCACCCGAAGCCAAGCCCCAAAAGCGAGAGGTTCTTCAACCAATCAATCAATGGGGTTCGCACATTGGAATTATCCAGAGCGCTGGCGTTTACGATGCTGAAGGTATCCAAAAGAATCTTTACACTGATCACGAAAAGATGATCATCAAGATAAAATTTAAAACTCAATCGTTAAATACCATTGAGGGACTGTCTGTTTCGTTCTCATTTAAAAATCTCGCAGGTAGCGATCTTATCGTTGGCAGCACCTGGAATCAAAAACTAAGTTTCACCGCTGATAATGGTGACACTCAGGAAGTTTGCTTTGAAGTTGATAATTACTTGTGCTCCGGTGACTATCTTCTGGTTGCAGCCATTGAAAACCGATCATCAGCAGCGATTCATTATTATGAGTACGTGGAAGGGGCACAGTACTTTTCTTCTTCATTTATAGGTAACGCTTCCGGTCAATTCATGCCGAGAATCTCGATGGTCATTTCAAATGATTCCGTGAGAACAGGAACACTTACACCATGAAAAAAACGACAGATGATAAAAAGCCGGCTGGTGAAGTTAACTCCAAGACTTACTGGGACTATCGGTTCTCAAATGACTGGGAAGAAAATTTTGGCCGCGAGCAAAGCATTTTTTTCAGCGAAGTTGCCGTCAACGGTTTTCCGGCTTGGCTGACACACCAGATAAAAGATCAACAGCTCACGATGTGCGATTGGGGCTGCGCGCAAGGAGACGGAACACAAAACCTCGCCAACCGATTACAATTACCAGAACTCGTTGGCGTCGATTTCTCTCCCGAGGCAATCGCCAAAGCACGCGCTGCTTACCCCAAACATCTGTTTATCTGTGACGACTTCCTCGGGGAAAGCTCCAGCCCTGCATGGGATGTGTTGTTTTCATCCAACACGCTCGAGCATTTCGCTGAACCATGGGACGTACTGGACAAGGTGCGCACAAAGGCGAAAAAATTCATCGCTCTCCTGCTACCGTTCAGAGAGAAAGACCTGATCGACGAGCACTTTTATTCGTTTGACTTCGATAACATACCTGCCAGCTTCGGGACATGGGCACTGACACATAGCAGTGTTACAGATACCTCCCAGGATCAGCCGAATTATTGGCCAGGCGAGCAAATACTTCTCGTCTACTCAAACTTGGACAACCACGAAGCTACGAAGCTTTACCTACAAAATTTGAATATCGAACCAAACAGCCAGTTAAGGGACAAGATGGACCTGCACCGCCAACTACTGAAAACACAATACGACGAATTTGAAAAAGTTCGCGAAAGCCTTGAGGCACGCCAGACAGAGCTGCTCCTAATACACGCGGAAACGCAAGCAGCATTGAAAGCAAGCGAAGAAACACAGCGCATCACTGCCGAAGCTCACAACCTCGTAGTCGACCAGCTTAATAGCAAAGCTGAACAGCTTCACAGTGAAGCTGAACAACTGCATAACCAAGTTGAACAGCTTAACAATACTGTTGAGCAGCTCCACGCCGATGCCAAGCAGCTGAATAGCGAGGTTGAACACCTTCATATTATTGAGGCTCAATATACGAAGGTCATCGAAAGTAAGTCCTGGATACTGACCAAGCCCCTGCGGCTCGCCATGCGCATCGCGCGCCACGGTATAACTGCAGGAGACAAACGCTCGTTAAAAAACAAACTGCGTGGTGTCTACCACAGGCTTCCGCTTTCGACAGCAGTGAAAAAGACCGTTCGTCAATCATACTCCACGATTGTTGAAGCTCCGATTTCCGCCGTAAAAACGCAGCTGATGAGCGTTAATTTATTTGAGCTCCCCTCCCTGCGTCCTGCTCCGCAACAGGAAGGTCTTGCCGACTATATATTTTGGGGGGTAATTGACTGGCACTTCCGTCATCAACGACCACAACAACTGGCTCAAGCACTGGCAAGCGCAGGTCGCAGGGTCTTTTATGTTTCCGTAAATTTGATTGACGACCCGAGACCTGGCTTCCATGTTGAGCAACTGGATACGCACGGCCGCCTGTTCCAAATCAATCTTTACGCTAAGGGCTCTCCGGTAATTTACACCACCGCGCCAAGTTTCGACATTTCAGAGCAACTCAGAGGTTCGATCGGACAGGTACTGAACTGGGCAGGTACCCGCCAAATCGTTTCAATGATTCAACATCCGTTCTGGTACGAAACCTGCAACATGCTTCCTGATAGCGAAGTAGTTTATGACTGCATGGATCACCACGAAGGGTTTGGTAATGTATCCGAAGAAGTGTTGTCTATTGAACGCGCTTTGATGCGCAACGCAGACATTACGATTACAACCTCTACGTGGCTTGATGAAATTGTTTCAAAACACACACACAACAGGGTCCTGATCCGAAACGCCGGAGAATACGACCACTTTGCCAACCGCCCCGGCAACGTTTACACCGATCCGCAGCAACGTAAGATCATCGGTTATTACGGTGCAATTGCCGAATGGTTCGACGTAACGCTGATGGAGAACGTCGCCAAGGCGTTTCCACAACATTGCATTCTGATGATTGGTGCCGATACTGTTGGCGCTCGCGAGAAACTTGCTCATCTGGATAACGTGATATTTACAGGTGAAATGCCTTACGGCGAATTACCAAAATACGTTCACGCCTTTGACGTCTGCTTACTTCCTTTTCAAGTGATTCCTCTGACTCTTGCAACCAACCCAGTCAAGGTCTATGAGTATCTTAGCGCCGGAAAACCAGTGGTATCCGTGGATTTGCCAGAGATAAAACAATTCGAAAATCTGGTGCATGCGTGCCCGACCACTGAGGATTTCATTCGTGCAATCAGTGAAGAGCTGGAGACACCAAATGCATCCGAGCGCATTCCTGCGCGCCAGGCATTTGCCAGAAATCAGACATGGGGACATCGCGCGGTACAGATGATCAAGCGCATTGAGCAAGAACGGTGCGTGCCCCGAGTGAGCGTGGTTGTAGTGACGTACAACAACATCGAACTCACCAAAGCCTGCTTGGCCAGTATCGTCGAGTACTCCAACCACGAAAATCTTCAGATCATTGTCGTCGACAATGCTTCCGCTGACGGAACCCCCGCTCTACTCACGGACTGGGTGTCTCAGGGTGAAAATCGTAAAATCATTCTGAACGATGATAATCGCGGTTTCGCCGCAGCGAATAACCAAGGCTTGGCCATTGCTGACGGTGAGTTCCTCGTTCTTCTGAACAACGATACATTTGTCACCCCGGGCTGGATTCGTACAATGTACCGCCACCTGGAGCGTAACAAATCAGTCGGTATTGTTGGTCCAGTTACCAACAACATAGGCAATGAAGCAAAAATCCAGATTGCCTACCAAAACATGGAAGAAATGCAGGTCGAAGCCGCTAAATACACACTTAGCCACATCGGAAAACTACAGCCCATTCAAACGGTCGCATTTTTCTGTGTCATGTTTCCACGCAAAGTTTATGAGGATGTAGGGCCACTGGATGAAGCGTTCGGGCGAGGCTTTTTTGAAGATGACGACTATTGCCGTCGAATCGAACAACTTGGCTTAACGATCGCTTGTGCTGAAGACGTATTTATCCATCACCACCTTTCAGCTTCTTTCAATAAGCTTAAAAGTGCCGATCGTCAGGCGTTGTTTGATCAAAATAAAGCTACATATGAAGCAAAGTGGGGCACTTGGACTCCACACGCATACAAAAATGACGAAACTAACAGCTAACTCGATATTCAATGCGTCGAGCAAGATGGCTCGTCATTTAATAAAATTTACATAGGAACGTTTGTATGAAAATTATGTGCACTGTTGGTACCCGGCCAGAAGCGATCAAGATGGCACCCGTGATCCTCGCCCTCAAGGAACAGTCTTGGGCCGAAGTTCGGGTACTGGCAACAGCACAGCATCGTCACATGCTCGATCAAGTGATGAATTTCTTCGGGATCGTTCCCGACATTGATCTGAACATCATGAAGCCTAACCAGACGCTGACGGAGTTGACGGCCAGGTTGCTGTTGGAGTTGGATAAGGTATTACTTGAAGAAAAACCTGACGTTGTTCTCGCCCAAGGTGATACGACGACTGTTTTCGCGATGTCTCTCGCTTGCTTCTATCGCCGTATACCGTTTGGTCACGTGGAGGCTGGCCTCCGCACGTGGGATATGCAGAACCCGTTTCCTGAAGAAGCCAATCGTGTATTGGCGGGCCGGTTAACAAAATGGCATTTCGCCCCGACCCAAAGTTCAAAAGACAATCTGCTGCGTGAAGGTATCGCTAATCAGGATATTACCGTGACGGGTAACACCGTCATCGACGCATTGTTAATGACAGCTGCAAAAGATCTCACCCTGGGAATCGAACTTGACGACAGCAAACGCTTGATACTGGTGACTTCGCACCGTCGTGAAAATTTTGGCGCCCCTTTCAAAAATATTTGCCGTGCCCTGAAAACACTCGCCGAGCGAAATCAGGATGTGCAGATTTTGTATCCAGTTCACCCTAATCCAAATGTGAAAGACATCGCCTACGAGATGCTATCGGAGGTGTCGAACATTATTCTGTGCGACCCACTGGACTACTCGCCATTCATTGCCGCAATGAAAAAATCCTACCTGATTATCAGTGACTCCGGTGGCGTACAGGAAGAGGCGCCAGCACTGGGAATTCCGGTACTTGTACTTCGCGACGAGACTGAGCGACCAGAAGCAGTTGATATGGGCGTAGTAAAACTCGTAGGCCCAAATTACGATCTTATTCTAACTGAAGCCCAAACGTTGCTAGACGACCCTCAAGCCTACAAGGCAATGGCACGGGGCGTTTCGCCTTACGGTGATGGTAAGGGCGCTCAGCGTATCGTTGAAGTTCTCAAAGAGTTCTGCGCTTGACAAGGCTGGTTTACCTATCACCGGTTGCCTGGACTAGTTTCGCGCAAAGACCGCAAAAATTCGCCCGCTGGTTTCACAAGAAAACCGGCGGCGATGTTTTGTGGGTTGAACCTTATCCAAGTCGTTTCCCCTGTTTGGCCGACTTCAAAAAAATAGGGGTAAACGACAAAATTGACGGCGAGCATTCAGAGCCTTGGTTAAGCGTGCTCAAACCTCGAGCGCTACCGTTAGAACCACTTCCGGCATCTGGACTGCTCAACAGAACGCTATATTGGTCCGAACTTATACAAGAAATAAAAAAATTTTCTAACCAGCAAGAAACTTTGCTGGTTGTTGGCAAACCCACCGTACTAGCACTGCAAATCCTCAAAGAACTTAAGAACTGCAAATCAGTTTACGATGCAATGGATGACTTCCCGACTTTTTTCAAGGGGCTCTCAAGATCAGCTATGGCTCGTCGTGAGTTGCGGATAGCAAAGGCTGCTGATGTCGTCATGGCATCTTCGACGCAGTTAAAAACAAAGTGGAGCAAACAACATAACAATGTAAAGTTAGTACCTAATGGACTTGACTCATCTTTATTGCCGGCGAAGTTGAGCACAATGAGTACAGTCTCGCCCAAGGTATTCGGCTACTTAGGCACAATCGGCGCTTGGTTTGACTGGCAGTGGGTTATTGATCTTGCTGAATCGCGCCCAAATGATTTAGTTCATGTTATAGGACCGGTATTTAACCGTTCAAGCATAAGACTCCCTGAGAACCTGAAAATTTTCGCTCCTTGCAGCCATCAAGATGCTTTGGTAAGAATGCTGTCATTTGACATTGCAATAATTCCTTTCTTACGAAATGAGTTAACTGCCTCCGTTGACCCTATAAAATATTATGAATACAAAGCGTTAGGTTTGCCGATAATCTCAACTCGCTTTGGTGAAATGAACCAGCATTGCAGTGAAAAAGGTGTATACCTCTGCGATCACAGACTTGAAATGAATGAAGCAATTTCATCCGCACTAAATTACACAACCACCGCTGCAGAATCTGAAGTGTTCAGAGTTGCGAATGACTGGGATGCAAGGTTCGACGCTGCAGAGTTATTCGAAATGATCTAGCAGGCTGTATATCCCCTGCGTTAACCCATCATGACTCTCATCATTCGCCGAATTCAGCGCCCACGCAGCGCGTGGTATCTACGGTTCGTCTAGCCAAGAAATTATTATTCTGATCCCTCAGTACAAACGTTAGCCCATCAGATACCCATGCACCCGTTTTAAGCGTTCCAATAAGTGGTCCAGAACTCCACAACGTCTCTGGCTCCCCGACTTTCGTCACATAGACAGCTACAGACGTCACGCCCGGTTTAGTAATAGCCCAGCTTAACTCTGAAATATTAGCGGGTTGGGCGCATGAGTCAAAACGATGCGGTTGCACATCAAAATTTACATCCCGACCTGCAAACTTGTAACAAGCCACAAAAATCAAAAATACAAGTAAAATAAGTTTGAGTTTCACTTACCCAATACTCTTTGGTTAATATATTCGGAAAACTTTCCCTGCACTTGCAATCTAACCACTGAATGCAATGCCTGAAGTTCAGATTCTGAAGCACTGCCCCCTTCCGTCCGTGCAAAAGCATTCAGTAAATTTAAATATTGAGACGACCTTATTCCAGCCCTATTAAATACAGCTGCGCCAAGGGCCCAAGAAGTCTGAATATTGAAAGCTTCACCAGGTACATTTGTGAATACCACCCATGGAACCTGTTGTGACTTTGCAGGAAGACCATTCTTGAACGATAGTTCGTTGTATACAGAAACAAATGAAGGGAGATGATCACCATAAAAAGCCAGTATATAAGGCTTATTTCGTTTCTCTAGATAATCATGAAGCCTACCCAATTGTGCATCTGCGTTATGTATGTGCCCCAAATAGGTCTGTAACTCAGATTGTGCTTCTGGACTTAACGATCGAAGAATACCGCTATTGCCATACTTATCTAAGGTGGAGTCTTTTGAAGAATAAGGACCATGCGCTTCTATGCTCACAGCGAAAACAAATTTCCTTTCGTTATGATTATCAAACTGATGAATAATCAAATCTGTCAAACTCTGATCCGACATAAAGAAACCGTTTTTTTTCGAATCTTCCAAAAAATCGGTGATAGTTAGAAATTTATCGAAATGTGCTTTCTTGAAAAACTCGGTCCTGTTCCAAAAACTGCCGGTGTTACCGTGAATCGCGAGTGTAGAATAACCCGATTTTTTTGCCTGAGCTGCGAGTCCGTCAACATCAGTAGAATCGAGTTGCATGTAAGGAAACTCGATTTTTGGATAAGCCAATAAAGGGCAGCCTGAAAGAACTTCATATTCCGTCCGTATAGTGCCACCACCGAACGTAGGAACCTTCATATAGCCTGCCCTCCCTTGTTCAACCGCGGCAGCGTAAACAGGCACGGCAGCGCGCAGTTCATCCGCCCCCTTAAAAAGAGTCGGATCGGAAAATGCTTCACTCTGTACGATAATAATATCGGGCATATTCTCTTGGTCGGAAACAGAAGCAGATACACCTTGATCCGAACCATATTTGTCAACGATATAATCAACATCCCGATAATTCACTGGTTCATCGTTGGCAGCCTTATCTTTAATAAAATTATAAATAATCTTGCTAATCACACCTGCGTGCAAAACACTGGTTTGATCGTTCCACGAAAAGCGCATCAGTCTGAAATCGTAAAGTTTATCAGCAGAACCAAAATAACCCGCAATAGCCAACAACCCGGTAAAAATACACGAGGCTAAAAGCCTTGCCTTGGATCTCTTTCTAAACACTCTACCTTCAACAAAAATAAATACAAATGCCAATATAAGCGCCATCGCAATCGACAACGCTAGCCATTTTACATCGACGTAACTTTTGAATAAGTCAATCGCCCCACGATCCAAATATCGAACAAAAAGAAAATCTTCACTCGACAAGGGCCGACCAAGATATTCATTCTTTTTGAAACTTGCAAAATAGAACAAAGCACCCGAGGCCAGCGCGATCAAAAACGAAGCAATTAATCTATTAATTAATAACAAAAAAAATATGAAAATTATAAAAAAAGGCAGGAAGTTACCGACACTTCCCCAAGTAACCAAGTATACGCCAGGCTCCAATCCAAGCGAAATACGATCTAACCACCAAATTAATGCCCATAGCGTTACGCTGAGTATGAATACACTTGACCAAGACGCAACCAGACGACTGTAACGCATGCACATCACCTGCAATTCAAACCGGCCCTAAATGAGGGACCGGTTTAACATAAGTGTTCCAACAAATTGTATAAGCGTTTTCCAAAGGGCTAACTTTAGCCAACCCTCTATAAGTAATTCTCTACTTACCTGGGGAATATACAACGCAATGAGAATTCATTCTTAAACCCAAAGTATTGTCTGGAAGCTCTGCGCCTGACTTCGATACACTGAGTTCCAACGCGGAACTATCACCAATGCGATTCCTTCCGGTCACCATTCTATAAAGCACGTGCTCTGGAGCACCGGCGTCCGCTTGAAAATCAACATGAGCAGGTCGATTACTCGATGCATACGCGGACTCAGTCGAAATTTGAGCAGTGTTCATACACTGGCCAATGGAATACACAAATGCTTGATTAAAGAGAGTATGACTAAAAAGAACTGCAAGTGCGCTTAGTCCTATTAATTTTGGAATTGGATACTCTTTCCAGTTCTGAATAATAAGAATTCCCACAGCAACGCTTAAAATTATTGATGAGCCATAAAGATAATGGGCAGCCTTGATTGGAATTAGAAGAACAGGTGCGAGGAATAAAAAATAACCACACACATATATGAAAAAAGCTTTCAATCCGTAAACACGCACAAGCGCCAGGCACACAAGCGCGTGTAGAGCAATTGCCGCACACATATTAACCGTTGATACAAAAACCCAATTTCCTGCTTCACCAGTCAGAATAAGAAACGGGTAAGCCAAATATACAAAAACGCCCTCAGGCACGTTATGTATAGATGCTTTATAAGCACTAACATCAGGACTACCGAACGATGCAATCAGCGCCGGCAATCGATAGAGCATGAACAACAAAACTGGCAAACACCAAACAATAGCCGCTTGCCAAAACCGTTTTGTTTTGATGACCTGCGGGTCTGCCAGAATGATAATACACATTAAAGCAGGTAGGATAACCGCCGTTTCTTTAGACAGCATTGAAAGGCCTGAAAAAAGAAAGACCAATAACAATCTGAATAAGTTGCTTCCCAAGCGTACGTACTGATCAGCGCAGATAAAGGCTGCAATACCGAACAAAATATACCACCTATCCATCAATGCAGCTGACCAGCCGGTTGCCAATATACCCAGAGGGTTGATGATGAAAACCAAAGAGATCGTTAATGCCAAGGACCGCTTAACGTTTAACTGCTTGCATGCAGTATAAATAAGACAGCCAACCGCCGCGTGGGTAAGAACAGCAAATAGATGCACTACGACTGGCAATCGTTCCATGAACAACGCCAATAGTCCCTGAATCAAAAAGGAGAACGGACGTACGGGAACGCCAAAATTGCTTCCTTGCTGTAATGCAACATATGTTTCGAGATAACTTTTAAGCCCGCTCGCCTTTATATGATCAAGTTTCTGCAACTCATCATGATTAAAATAACCGGGGTTAGCAATGAGCAGCAATAAAGCAACTATTGCAAAACTAAATATTATTAAATAATCAATGTTTCTTTCACGGAACAAATTCATTGCATTCCACTCCCCAAAAAAATTCTAAACTTCAGTAGTCAAGGCAGGTTTAGAAAAAGATGGTTTAAAGTACTTACGGCAGTTAATCGAAGGTTTTTCCACCAGGTGCCAAGACGCAAAGGCAAAGGAGAACGCCAGCAAGCTGCTTAGTATGGTCAACGAAAAATTGGTCGATTCAGGTAACCACATGACCACAAGTTGCTGGCATATCCAACCGTAAAGGTAAACACCATAAGAGTAGTCTCCAAACTTGTTAAACCATCCAAAGCCTGGCGCAAAAGCCAAATAGAATACCAAATAAGGTATTAGTATTGTATAAGCAACACCGAAAGAGGGGGTACCGTGTTGTGACGCCGCGAAGAACATCAGCATCAGCAAAACGCCCGGGCCGATATAAATGACGTCTTTATTGATAAGGCAAAAACTACCTATCAGAAACATCAAGGCAACATGCTGGTGATTTTCATAGAGGAACAGAAACTTCCAGAACTCGGGATTTAAGTAACCAGCGATAATACTAAAAAAGAACAGAAAATTGAAAACTGAGCGTTTTTTCAGAACCCCCAAAACCGCCAGCGCCAGTACGATAATGTACAGTCGAACTTCTACCACGAGAGACCATAAAGAACCGTTTATGGCTTTGTCATGTAGATTTTCAAACACCCCCGGCAAAAAATATGCAGTATTAAAAGCACTGATATTCACAAAAAAATATTCCCACACCTGTTGGGAATGCAAATAATCGGGAGCTTTCGTCAGACTCAAACCTAAAATAAAAACTGTGAAAAACACGCACATTATCAAGCCAGGGTAAATTCGAAGAATCCTTGAAGCACAGTAATAAATTAATCCATTTTTACTCAACGCACTTTGGGTGATCAAATAGCCACTGATTACAAAAAAGACATCAACGGCGACGCCTCCGATAAACTTATAACCCACCCATTGTAAAAATATATCGGCAGGGCCTTGGCCAGTAACCGCTGAGGCATGACCATAAATTACGGCAAGAGCAGCAATCAACCTCATTAAATTCAAATTGTTAGTTTTGTTCTTAAACAGTTCCCCGAGCGTATCATTTTTCATCGCCAACCTCGTTCGCCGTTGAAGCAATACGGGAAATCTTATGCTCTGCTATGAGGTACAGCGGTCTTGCTTTGGTTTCACCGAACACCCTACCGATATACTCGCCAAGGACGCCAATAAAAAACAATTGGATACCACCTATGAATAGCACTGTCACCATCAATGTTGGGTACCCTCGGACCACATCGCCCAGGAATAACGTCTTCAAGATAATAAAAATACCGAATAGAAAAGCGGTCAAAGCGACGATAAAACCGAGATAGCTTGCTATTTTCAATGGTGCAATTGTGAAGGATGTGATGCCTTCCAATGCAAAATTCCACAATTTCCAATAGTTAAACTTGGTAACACCGGCTGCTCGCGAATCTCTGCGATACTCTACCGCTACCGAAGGAAAGCCCACCCAAGCAAACAGGCCTTTCATGAAGCGGTGATGCTCCCTCAGTGAGATCAAGGCATCAACTACACGCCGGCTCATGAGGCGGCAATCACCTGTATCCTGCGGAATATTCACCCTGGATATCTTCAGCATTAACTTATAGAAAATTGAAGCCGTAAATTTTTTTAACCAAGATTCACCGTCGCGGTGAGTGCGTTTGGCATAAGCTACGTCAAAACCTTCTTCCCACTTATCAACAAACGCTAGCAACAACTCTGGCTGGTCTTGCAAGTCCGCGTCAAATATAGCGACTGCGTCTCCTTTCGCCACATCCAGACCGGCGCTCATAGCGGCTTCTTTACCAAAATTTCTTGATAGATTGACCGTACTGACACGATCATCTCGATTCGCCAACTGATTCATTAAAAATTGTGTTTTATCAGTGCTTCCGTCATTAACAAAAATCATCTCACAATTATAGTTTGACAACTGATCAAAGACTTCACTCATGCGACTATGAAAAAGCTCGATTACTTCTTCTTCGTTATAAGCGGGCACCACAACAGATATTAATTTTTTCATGTCACACCGATTTAAAAACCCAGTAGCGAGAGGAACAAAAGTTCCAAATCAAAACGATCGCTGTAGCGATTCCTTGTGCAATCCATTTATTCCAGTTCATAAAATCAGCCAGCAAGCCGACAATCACAGTATTCATAAGCCAGCCAATACCCACCATCATGTAAAACCTGGCTGCTGCTCCCGTATGAGACTGAGTGCTGTTAAACGTGTAGTAATAGTTAACAAAGTAACTAACGATGGAGCCGGCCATGTACCCTATTCCGGATGCCGTAGCAGCAAGCAGTCCTAAAAATTCGACTCCACACCACAGTATGAAATACTGAAGCAAGGTCGCGAGCCCACCTGTCAGCAAAAATTTAATTAGAGTGTTACCCATAATTTGGCGCCATGCACCATCAAGTTTTCGATTAGTATTACTTCCCATCAGGCCGGCCTCCCACCTTTAAATTTCCAAACCAAGATACATATAGGGATATACGCAATCATTAAACCTACTATCCCACTCAGCATCTTCAATCCAACCATCAGAGACAATGGCAGGAGCCATACAATATTTATACTGATAACACCAAGAGTCACGAGTTTATGGCTGGCGAAGTATCGCGCAGCGTGCTGATAAGCGTGATTACTGTGAGCAACGTGTACTTTTTCGCCGTTTACAAGTCGGACGATGAGCGTCCATGTTGCATCAACGATGAACGCACCAAGCAATATAAGGCCACTCCAAAATAATTCCGGAGACAACCAAGCACCGTACAAAATAATGACGGCTAATGAAACACCCAGAAAACCGCTGCCTGCATCACCCATAAAGATGCGCGCCGGAGAAAAGTTCCAATATAAAAAACCCAGAACGGATGCCGCCAACAGAAGAGCCAACCAAACTTGATCTAAATAACCGCTACACCAATAAACAAGCGCCAACCCAAAACAAGTAGTAATGGCTTCAATGCTTGCCAGTCCGTCAATACCATCCATGAAGTTATAAAGATTAAGTAACCACACCAGATAAAACATTCCTAACAATGTCCCCATCACTCCCAGATTAACTGGAGCATCATAGATAGTCAGTGGTGCGAACCCGTTCATCCAATATAACGCCCAAGAGGCGGCGGAAAAATGCCCTAGAAGACGCCAGCGAGCAGGGATATGTCCGTGATCATCAGCGAATCCTATTACCGCCACCGCAATACCCGCACCCCACAATCCATAAAGTGCGTTCAGACTTAAAACATTCAGTAGAGAAAGACACGGTAGAGCCAAGTTGAAGGCAACTACAATAGCAACGCCTCCGCCCCTCGGGGTCGGAGTCGTGTGAGAACTGCGCTCATTGGGCACATCGATCATTTTTTTGGCTAATGCATAGCGCATCATCAAAAATGTTAATATCCATGACCCCAGCAATACAGCCAGCAATAAAGAAAGCATCATTTTATCTTTTTTCCTGATAAAAATGCACAGTACGCTGTATCGCCACCTCAATATTTACCGGTGGACTCCAACCTAACAATATTCGATTCTTATTAATATCAACTTGTAATGAATCACAAACACGATGCACTACCGTGCGTTTGCAGAGCAGCATGCCGACTGTCTTGAGCAATACACTAGGGACTGGCACCAGCCGAGACTTTTTCTTCATCGCGGACGCCAAAAGCCGCATTAATTTTGTTGTTGAAACATCGCAATCGTCGCTGACAAGGAAAGTATTGTTAGCTGCACCTGGGTGATCAATGCACGTCACAATAAAATCAGTAAGATTATAGATCGAAACAAAACTCCGTCTATTTTTTATCATTCCTAACGGCAAAGGAATATTTTTCCCAACGAATTTCAACATCGTCAGAAAATTAGCTTTCACGCCGGGACCGTAGACTAGCGGAGGCCTGATAATCACAATCTCCATGCCCGTATCCTGTCCTATTTGTCTTAACCTCTGCTCCGCCTCATATTTGGAAATGGCATACGCATCTTCGGGGTAAGGTAAATCATCCGCCTGGAAAGCTTTGCCCGCCAATGTGCTTTCACCGTTGACTTTTATAGAACTGATAAAAATGAAACGTTTCACTCCTGCAGCTGCAGCAGCGAGTGCAAGACGAACGGTTCCCTCTACATTTACCTTGCGAAATGCTTCCATGACGTCGGTCACGTTTTCACGCATCACATGCACGCGGGCCGCCGCATGCACCACTACATCTATATGAGTAAAATCAGGCAGATCTGCAGAAGCTGTCAATTCCAGCGGCAATACTGAGCAAAGGCCACTTAATCTTGTCACACCCCGGACCGCTGCGACGGGTATATGCTTCTGGTCCACCATTAATCGAAAAACTAATGCCTCGCCGACCAGCCCTCTTGCTCCAGTCACCAGTACTCTCGATGCAGTCATTTCAACTTACTCACTGAAAATGCACCGACCCAACAGATTATAAAAAATAAAATTTTATCGCGTTTCCTGCGACGACATTGCCACGCTTTAAAAGATAGACGTATTAATTGCGGACATCCCAAGCGCAAACAATCATGAGTTATTGGTGAGGCAGCACGCCCAAAAAATTGTGATAAAATTTTGATTTGACCGAACCACCAACCGTCATTAATCATACTGTAGCGCGCCAGTAAGGGTTTCCACCCCTTATTTGCACCTACCTGATTACGTGCGTGTTGCCGGTAGTCCATAGACGGCCTTGGATCAATGTACCAGGTAAAGCCATTGCTACGAGCAAAGGCATAACAATACCAGTCATGCAGGCTGACATCTTGTATCTTGATCCAGTTCTGGCAAACCGCATGTTTCATGGAGGTGGCAAGTTCATTCGTCATGACGTATGTACAGCCAGGGCCAGCTGCTTCGAACAAGTAGTCCCACGCAACCTGGGGTTGTGCTTTATCCAGTAGATGAGTTCTACCATCTGACCAGAACGCTGTTACATTACTGGAGTAAGCATCTACTTTTTTCTCGCAAATGGCTTCAATTGCCCGCGACAGTTTATCGATGTGCCATAAATCATCTTGATCAGCAAACGCAAGGAAGTCGTAAGTATCGAAATCCACATCACGAATTAACCGGAAAAAATTCCGTGAAGCACTTCCAAATTTTCCATGCTCTGGAAGAACGACTATCTCAGGATGCATTTTCGCGTAGTGTGCACACCATGACTCCGTTCCATCAGAGGACGGATCAACACTTATGTAAACGGTAACATCCACGAGCGACTGATGGAGGATAGAGGTCAGCTGCGCCTCTATCCATTCCATTCCATTGTAGGCAGCTAACAAGACTGCGACTTTTCGGGATCTAACCGACATTTTAATCCTGCAAATTGCCTACTTAGGAGCGAAAATAAACATCAATATCAGTGCGCGTTGGAATCCAAAAGTCGTTTCAGATATTGTCCATAACCCGTTTTTTTCATTGATTCCGCCTGAGCTGCCAATTGTTCTGCATTAATCCATCCATTGTTATAAGCAATTTCTTCCAGGCAAGCGATTTTCAGCCCTTGTCTTTGCTCAATGGTATGCACAAAGTGGCTTGCTTCAAGTAGTGAATCGTGGGTGCCAGTATCCAGCCATGCAAAACCACGGCCGAGCATTTCAACATGGAGTGTTTTCTGGTCGAGGTAAGCACGATTCACGTCAGTAATCTCAAGCTCACCTCGCGATGAAGGCTTGATACTCTTGGCGATCTCGACAACGCTGTTGTCATAGAAGTATAGGCCGGTCACAGCGTAGTTAGACTTTGGAATGAGCGGTTTCTCTTCGATGCTCAAGGCTCGACCGGCCGAGTCAAACTCAACAACACCAAAACGTTCTGGATCAGAAACGTGATAGCCGAAAACCGTGGCACCTTGCTCTTGCGCGCTAGCCGATCGCAAATTATCTGAAAAATGTTGGCCATAGAAAATGTTGTCTCCAAGAATGAGGCAACAAGGGTCATTTCCTATGAACTCCTCTCCAAGAATGAAAGCTTGCGCAAGTCCGTCTGGGCTCGGTTGAACAGCGTACGATAGCTTTATACCGTACTGATCACCATCACCGAGAAGCTTGCGAAAACTAGGCAAGTCTTCAGGAGTTGAAATGATCAAAACTTCACGCATCCCTGCAAGCATCAACACCGAAAGTGGATAGAAGATCATAGGTTTGTCGTAAATAGGCAACATCTGCTTAGACACACCTAGAGTCAACGGATGAAGGCGAGTGCCCGATCCACCAGCGAGAATGATGCCTTTACGATTTGTCGTGGTCATTTGTTCAGAACTTCCCTAAGCATTCGGGTTACACCACTCTGCCAATCCGGCAAGTGTAGAGAAAAATTATTACGCAGCTTCTGAGTGTCCAACCGTGAGTTCAGCGGGCGGCGTGCTGGCGTCGGGTAGGCGGAGGTATCGATTGGGTTTATAACCGTAACAGCCAGTTCCTCACCGTTCGCCTTGGCGAAATCAATGACATGCGTAGCATACCCGTGCCAAGACACTTCGCCTGCCGCCGCCAAGTGGTACACGCCAGCCAACTCGGGCTGGTGCTGAACCTGCCGAATAGCCAATGCGGTCACATCCGCAATCAGATCCGCCCCGGTCGGAGCACCAATCTGATCGGCGATTACGCTGAGGGTCTCGCGATCTTTGGCTAGGCGCAACATCGTCTTGGCAAAATTATTGCCCCGTGAACCATAGACCCAACTCGTTCGGAAAATCAGGTACTTACATTTCGAAGCAATGATCGCCCGCTCGCCCGCCAGCTTGCTCGCACCGTAGTGATTCACAGGAGAAACTGCAGCTGTTTCCAACCATGGTGCCAGCCCTTTACCATCAAAAACGTAGTCAGTGGAGTAGTGGATCAGCCACGCCCCCAGTGCCGAAGCCTCTTCGGCCATCACTTGACTGGCCTGGCCGTTGACACGGTCAGCCAGCTCGGTTTCGGCCTCAGCTTTATCGACCGCTGTATAAGCCGCTGCATTGACTATGAAGTCAGGCTTGACCCGGCGAATAGTCGCACGCAATGCTTCCAGATCCGACAAATCTCCACTCAAGCCATTGGCCGAATGGCGATCCAGTGCGACCAGGTCGCCTAGCGGTGCAAGCGAGCGTTGCAGCTCCCAGCCCACTTGACCGCTTTTTCCCAGAAGAAGGATTTTCATGCCTTATTCGAACGATCGGCGTAATTCTGGTCGATCCACTGCTGATAGCTGCCGCTCTTTACGTGCTCAACCCACTCAGTGTTGGTCAGATACCACTCAACTGTCTTGCGAATACCGGTTTCGAAAGTTTCTTCCGGCGTCCAGCCAAGTTCACGCTCAATCTTGCTCGCGTCGATCGCGTAACGCAGGTCGTGACCCGGGCGATCCTGAACGTAAGTAATCAAGCTTGCATGCGGGCGGTTAGCGGAATCAGGACGCAGCTCATCCAGCAGTGCACAAAGCGTGTGCACCACTTCGATGTTTTGCTTTTCGTTATGACCGCCGATGTTGTAAGTCTCACCCAGGACACCCTCGGTAACGACTTTGTACAAAGCACGTGCGTGATCTTCGACATACAACCAATCGCGAATCTGATCGCCCTTCCCGTAAACCGGCAACGGCTTGCCTTCCAGTGCATTGAGAATGATCAGTGGAATCAATTTCTCAGGGAAGTGGCAAGGGCCATAGTTATTCGAGCAGTTGGTGACCAATGTCGGTAGACCGTAAGTGCGCGCCCAAGCACGAACCAAGTGGTCGGAACTCGCCTTACTCGCCGAGTACGGCGAGCTTGGTTGATATGGAGTGGTTTCAGTGAAGAGATCTTCCGGGCCTTCGAGATCACCATAAACTTCGTCAGTGGAAATATGGTGGAAGCGGAAGTTGGCCTTGCGTGCATCATCCATGGCCGCCCAGTAGTGGCGCGAAGCCTCCAGCAGGGTGTAAGTGCCTATAATATTGGTCTGGATGAACTCGGACGGACCACTAATAGAACGGTCAACGTGAGATTCGGCAGCCAAATGCATGATCGCATCCGGTTGGTGCTCACGCAGCACGCGATCGATTTGTTCACGGTCGCAGATATCAACGCGTTCAAATGCATAACGCGAGCTCTGACTCACGTCAGCCAAGGACTCAAGATTACCGGCATAAGTCAATTTGTCGACGTTAACGACCGAGTCGAGAGTATTGGAGATGATGTGACGGATGACTGCCGAGCCGATAAAACCGGCGCCGCCGGTAACTAGAATTTTCACGCGAAACCATACCCTTGAGTTGCTGACAGTGTCACCAACGAGCACCGTCCAATCCATGAATGCAAAAAAACCACCGAACATCAGGCCTCTGGCAGAGCCTATCTGAAACGATGTGGGAATTTGCCACTACCGAACAAGGGCTGCATTTTACAGCTTAATGAACGATTTACTAATGGATATAGACAAACAGCGATGCAAAACACTGAGCGCCTCTCACGGAATGCTTCTTACACGAGACGTTTGCGCGCTGACCTGGACGAGCGCCCCAAAAACCAACCGAGCACCGGGCCAATTAACATCCCCGCAAGAAGCGCTACAACCACAACGAGCGATACTGGAAGTTGAGGCCCAGACCACCCAAAAAACAACAGCGCTACCGATTGTTGGTTTTCAAGAATGAATGCCAGGATAATCAGCGCCATCATCAGAATAAACACACCAAGCAACATGCGCTTGAGATTACGCATTAGCGCCTCCTCGGACTTCTTTCGCGGAGATCAAACCCCCTCCTCCTCTTCTTCATTCACACGATCACGCAATTCCTTGCCTGGCTTGAAATGCGGAACGAATTTTCCGTCCAGACTCACAGACTGGCCGGTTTTAGGATTGCGACCAACGCGCGGCGCGCGGTAGTGCAAGGAGAAGCTGCCAAAACCGCGGATCTCGATTCGATCACCGGTGGCCAGACATTGAGACATTTGTTCAAGCATGGTCTTGATGGCCAGTTCTACATCCTTGGATGAGAGCAGCCCTTGATGGGTGACAATTCGTTCGATCAACTCCGACTTCGTCATATTTTTCCCTTCTTTTTCAAGCAGCTAGATCAGCGCTTGAAAGGTTTTAGCACGCCCGGAAGATTTTGAACAGCCCAGGGATTGACATATCTTCCTGCGCATTGAAACGCCCGTTTTCAGGGCACAAGCTCTATAAACGGCCACCCTATCGACACATCACCAACATCGTACGCGTCAGGTAGCCCGCAGGATTGAAGCCAAAAGGATACTGATCATCATCCTTGGCATCATCCGATCTGGTAATGACCTTGTAGCCTGCGCCTTTGCATTCTTTTGTGGCGCGCTTTTGACACTTCTCCCAACTCGAACCCAACCCCGAGCAATCAACCTCAATGCCGCTGACGCCGCGCACCACATGCGTCTTGGCGCTCGTGGCGCAGCCCGCCAACATCAGCACACCGACCAACACGATAAACTTGTTCATTCACTTCCTTATGCCAGGCAATCTGCCCGACTACTGCGATCTTCAGCCTAAGCCTAGTCGCGAATAGACGATTGATCCGAATAAAGAAACAGACAATTGAGTAACAAGATTGGTTTCACGCGAGAGGTGCCTCTCCACCAAATCGCAGGCACAAAAAAGGGCGACCGAAGTCGCCCTTTTTAATGATCAAGCAGAACTTAGTTCTGTTTGGCCATTGCCTGGCGCAGCAGTGCCGCCATGGTGGTGTCGCCAGTAGGAGCTTCTTCAGCCTTCAGGCTTTGGATAGCTTCTTTCTCTTCAGCATCGTCTTTCGACTTGATGGAGAGCTGGATTACGCGGCTCTTGCGATCAACGCTGATGATCTTGGCTTCTACTTCCTGGCCTTCTTTCAGAACGTTGCGCGCGTCTTCAACGCGGTCACGGCTGATTTCGGAGGCTTTCATAGTCG
>NZ_JBIVJB010000018.1:0-75698 GCF_044750025.1 Pseudomonas sp. NPDC088885
GCTGGACGCTGTAATCGAATCCGTCACTGGCGCTCTCAAGGCTGGCGACTCCGTTGTTCTGGTTGGTTTCGGTACGTTCTCCGTGACTGATCGTCCAGCTCGCGTTGGTCGTAACCCACAGACCGGCAAGACGCTGCAAATCGCTGCTGCTAAAAAACCAGGCTTCAAAGCCGGCAAAGCACTGAAAGAAGCGGTTAACTAAGTTCGTTACAAGTTTTTACCCATCCGGGTCGGGGTCATCCCTGACTTGGCAGCGGAGCGGTAGAGCAGGTCGCTGAAACAGGCGCCTGTAACGCCGGGATCGAGGGTTCGAGCCCTGTCCGCTCCGCCAGTTACGAGAAGGCGCATCCTCGGATGCGCCTTTCTTCTATCCGGATTCTACCCACGCTCCACGGTTGCCTAATTTGAAGTTCAACCGTTTCTGGGGGACGCATGCTGCAGAATATCAGGGACAATTCACAAGGCTGGATTGCCAAGACCATTATCGGGGCCATCATTTTGCTGATGGCTTTGACCGGTTTCGACGCCATTTTCCAGGCCACGACTCACAAGAACGAGGCGGCCCAGGTCAATGGTGAAGAGATTAGCCAGAACGAGCTAAGCCAGGCGGTTGATATGCAACGCCGTCAGCTGATGCAACAGCTGGGCAAAGATTTCGACGCTTCGCTGCTCGATGAAAAAATGCTTCGCGAATCGGCCCTCAAGGGTTTGATTGATCGCAAGCTGCTGCTGCAGGGCGCAGAACAATCGAAGTTCGCTTTCTCCGAAGGCGCTCTGGATCAGGTGATCCTGCAAACCCCTGAATTCCAGGTGGACGGCAAGTTCAGCTCCGATCGTTTCGACCAGGTGATCCGTCAACTGGGCTATAGCCGTATGCAATTCCGCCAGATGCTGGCTCAGGAAATGCTGATCGGCCAACTGCGTGCCGGTATCGGCGGCAGCGGTTTCGTCACCGACGCTGAAGTGTTGGCCTTTGCCCGTCTGGAAAAACAGACCCGCGATTTCGCCACCCTGAGCGTCAAAGCCGACCCAGCCTCGGTCAAGCTGACTGACGATGAGGTCAAGGCTTACTACGACGAACACGCCAAAGAGTTCATGACTCCGGATCAGGTGATCGTCGATTACGTTGAGCTGAAGAAGGCTTCGTTCTTCGACCAGGTCACCGTGAAAGACGAAGACCTGCAGGCGGCGTATCAGAAAGATATCGCCAACCTGTCGGAACAGCGTCGTGCCGCGCACATCCTGATCGAAGTGAACGACAAGACCACTGAAGCTCAGGCTAAAGCGAAGATCGAAGACGTCCAGGCGCGTTTGGCCAAGGGCGAGAAATTCGAAGCGCTGGCCAAGGAGTTCTCGCAGGATCCGGGTTCGGCTAACAATGGCGGTGACCTCGGTTTCGCAGGCCCTGGCGTCTACGACCCAGCCTTCGAAAAAGCCCTGTACTCGCTGAACAAGGATCAAGTGTCCGAGCCGGTTCGCACCGATTTCGGCTACCACCTGATCAAGCTGCTGGGTGTTGAAGCGCCAGAAGTGCCAACCCTGGCCAGCCTGAAAGACAAGCTGACCCGCGATCTGAAAGCCGCGCAGGTTGAGCAGCGTTTCGTTGAGGCGACCAAGCAACTGGAAGACTCCGCGTTCGAAGCTTCCGACCTGGCCCAGCCAGCGGCGGATCTGAAACTGACCGTGCACACCTCCAAGCCGTTTGGCCGTGAAGGTGGCGAAGGTCTGGCGGCCAACCGTGCCGTGGTGACTGCTGCATTCAGCACTGAAGTGATTGATGAAGGCGCCAACAGCACCGCTATCGAGCTGGATCCGGATACCGTGGTTGTGTTGCGTGCCAAGGAACACCTGAAGCCTGCGCAATTGCCTCTGGAAAGCGTGAACGTGGCGATCCGCGCTCAGTTGACCAAAGAGCACGCCAGCGCGGCTGCCAAGACTCAGGCCGAGAAGCTGATTGCTGATCTGCGTGAAGGCAAGGCAGTTGATGCGCAGAACTGGAAAGTCACCCAAGCGGCCACTCGTGCGCAGGAAGGTGTTGATCCGGCGGTTCTGCAGGCGTTGTTCCGTATGCCGAAGCCGGCTGCCAAGGACAAGCCTACGTTTAGCAGTGTGACGCTGCCGGACGGTAGTTTGATGATTGTGCGTCTGAATGGCGTGAATGAGGCGGCTGCACCGACGGATGAAGAGAAGGCGCAGTACCGTCGCTTCCTGGCGTCGCGTGAAGGTCAGCAGGACTTTGCGGCGTATCGTAAGCAGTTGGAAGCTCAGGCTGAGATCAAGCGGTTTTGATCGTTGACTGAGTTTTAGAGAAAGCCCTGACGTGAGTTGGGGCTTTTTTTTTGGTTGGGGGGTTGGGTGTATATCCGTTTTATGTGGGGCTGCCGCTTATGGTTCCGCCCTTACGGCGGGTCACTTTTGGCAAACGCCCCAAAAGTAACCAAAAGGTCTGTGCCCTGACGTCCGGCCCTCGCTAAGGCTCGGGTTCCTTCGCTCCGGGTTCATCCGGGGGCATCGCCTACGGTTTGCTTCGCTGCACCTCCTCTCGATGCTTTCCCCGTATGAATCCCTCCACTCAGCCTCCCGACGGGCTCTAAGATCAAGATCAAAAGCAGGCGAGCTGACACTCGGCCTAATGGTTGGCGTGGGTGCGCCGCGATTTTATGTAGGAGCTGCCGAAGGCTGCGATCTTTTGATCTTGATTTTGTAGGAGCAGAGCTTGCTCGCGAAGGCGGCCGACCAGACAACTATTATCTAAGGGCATTAACCCAGTCCCACTGTGGGAGCTAGCCTGCTAGCGAAGGCGACCTATCAGCCAACCAAAGTCTAAATGCCTCAATCACCGTTACTTTGTTCGCGGAAACCCATGGGTTCTCGCTGTAACCGTCGCATACAGACTCAAAACCAACAACACGCCCACAATCCACGGAAATACCCCAACCCCCAAATTATCCAGCAACAACCCTCCCGCCAATCCACCCCCCGCAATCCCGACATTCCACAACGTCACCAACATCGATTGCGCAGTATCCGCAGCATCCTTCGCCGTTTTCGCCGAGGCTGTTTGCAGCAGCGAAGGCATCGCACCAAATGCGAGGCCCCAAACTGCCGTAGCGATATAGATCACGCCGGCGGACTCGCGCCACAAACCCAACGCAATCGCCGACAGCATGAACAGTGCTGCGCTGATCAGTACCAATTCGCGTAGCCAGCGATCAATCAGGCTGCCGACGATCCACAAGCTCAGCACCGACGCCAGGCCGAACACCAGCAGCACGCGGTCAACGGAGGCATCGAGTCCGGACGGTTTCAGGAACGGGGCGATGTAGGTGTAGAGCAGATTGTGTGCGACGACGTAGGTCAAGGTCACGAACAGCACCGGTCGTACGCCCGGGAGGGTAAATACCTTACGCAATGGCAGACGTTTTCCTTCTGGTTCTCCGGCGAAGTCGGGGACTTGCCAGCGTACCCAGATCACTAGCAGCACGGTCAGGGCGGTCATGATGGCGAAGCTCAGGCGCCAGCCGATCAAGGTGCCGAGCAGGGTGCCGGCCGGGATGCCTAGGGACAGCGCGATGGGAGCGCCAAGCATGGCGACGGTGATGGCGCGGCCTTGCAGGTGGGGGGCGACCATGCGGCTGGCGTAGCCGGCGAGTAGTGCCCAGAGCAGGCCGGCGAATATGCCGGCAATCAGGCGTGCGATCAGGGTTAGCCAGTACAGCTCCGAAAGGGCGGTGATGCTGTTGGCGATGGCGAAGCCGCCGATGGCGGACAGTAGAAGAGGGCGTCGGCGCCAGCTGCGGGTGGCGAGGGTTAGTGGAATGGCGGCGAGTATTGAGCCGATGGCGTACATCGTCACCAATTGCCCGATCAGTGCCTGGGAGACGTTCAAGCCGCTGCTCATTTGCGGCAGCAGGCCGGCGGGCAGGGCTTCGGTCATGACGGTGATAAACCCGGCGGTGGCCAGGGCCAGCAGGGCGCCGAGGGGTAAGCGTTCGCGTTGTTGGAGCGAAGCTTCAAGTGTGCGGCAGGTGAGTTGTGCGTCGTTCATGAGCATTCATCCGTGGGCAAAGGTCAACGAGTGCACAGGGTAGGGCGCTGCGACTTGGCGAAAAACAGGTTAAGGTTCCGAACATATCGGACACGGATGTCTTGAATCGGGAGGGTGTATGGATCGCCTTGGCAATATTGCGGTGTTTATTCAGGTCGCGGAGACGCGAAGTTTTACTGAGGCGGGGCGGTTGACGGGTGTGTCTTCGTCGGCGGTTGGTAAAAGCATTGCGCGTCTGGAGGCGCGGCTGGGGGTGCGCTTGTTTCATCGCACCACGCGCAGTATCACGCTGACCAGCGAGGGAGCATTGTTCCTACAGCGTTGCCGTAAAATTCTGGCGGATGTTGAGGCTGCAGAGTTCGAACTGTGTGATGCCGCTGCGCAACCGCAGGGAAAATTGCGTATCAGCGTGCCGCAGGTGTTGGGTTTGGTGATGCCGGTGATGACTGAGTTCATGACGCTGTACCCGCAGATTGAACTGGATCTGGATTTGACCGATCGGATGGTCGACGTGGTTGAAGAGGGTTTCGATGCCGTGATCCGTACCGGCAAACCGCGTGACTCGCGGTTGATGGCGCGGCCGTTGGGCGAATTTCGGATGGTGTTGGTCGCCAGTCCCGCTTATCTGCAGCAGCGGGGTACGCCGCAACGGCCCGCCGAGCTGGCCGATCACGCCTGTTTGCGTCACATCTTTCACACCACTGGCAAACTCGAGCCGTGGCCGCTACGGCGTGAGGAGGGTGCGGATGAGCCGAAATTGCCGACCCGGCTGGTGAGTACGTCTATTGAGGCGGTGAGCCACGCGGCGCTGGCGGGGATGGGCATTGCCTGTCTGCCGGATTTCATGACCCGCGACGCGGAATCACAACGTTTGCTGCATCGGGTGCTGGATACGCATCTGCAACATGTCGGGCAGTTCTGGGTGTTGTGGCCGTCGAGTCGCCACGCCACCGCGAAGTTGCGGGTTTTCATCGATCATTTGGCGTTGCGACTTTTTCCGGTAAATGAAGGTCGGATAGAGTTGTAACTGTTTCAAGACACTAATCCATACGGCGCGGGTCAGCGTTCTGTTGCACAATACGCCCCGGACTGTTTTCCCCCAGGATGTTTAATGTTGATTTCCACTCCCTTGCGTGTTGTCGGTTTGGCGTTGTTGGTGGCTGCTGTCGCCGGCTGTTCGAAAGACAAGCCGATGTATGAGCATGAGAATTTCGACGATTCCGGCATGTTTTCGCGTAATTACCCGGTCGCCGACACCGCCAGTTGCGAAGCCGCACGGCGTGCGTTGCTCAGCCAGGGTTACATCATCACCAGCAGCGACCCGAAACTGGTCAGTGGCCACAAGAGCTTCCAGCAGACCGGCGATACGCACTTGGAGATCAGCTTCAACGTGGTCTGCGCCGAAGACAGCAGCGGCAAGCATCACGCGACAATGTTCGCCAACGCCCTGCAGGATCGCTATGCGCTGAAGAAGACCAACAACTCGGCCAGCCTCGGTGTTGGCGTGTTGGGCTCGGTGTCGATGCCGATCGGCTCGTCGGACGACTCGATGGTGAAAGTCGCCAGCGAGACAGTGATTTCGCAGAAGTTCTATGAGCGCTTCTTCACGTTGGTTGAGCAGTTCCTGCCGGCGGATGCGAAGAAAGCGGCGCACATCGAAGAGAAGCCGAAGGCTGATCTGGGCGTACCTGAGCCGAAACCTGTGGCTGCGCCATTGGCACCGGTGCCGGCGGCAGAAACCGCTCCAGCCCCGACGCCTGCCCCGGCTGCGACGCCTGCACCTGCTGCAGAACCGGCGCCGGCGCCAGCCGAAGTTGCCCCGGTCAGCTCTGAACCTGTTGCCCCACCTGCGGAGTCCGCGCCAATCACCCCGGCTCCAGTCGCAGAACCCGCGCCAACACCGGAAGTGATCACGCCACCGGCCAATCCAACAGACATCCCGCCACCGTCCGAACCAATCCCGGCGATGCCAGCCTCCGGCCAGTAATCCAGCGTCGAGCCATATCCCCTGTGGGAGCGGGCTTGCTCGCGAACGCGGTGTATCAGTCGATAGCTTTATCAACTGACACGGCCCTTTCGCGAGCAAGCCCGCTCCCACAGTGGTTTTTGGTGTGGCCAAAGGTTGCGTAATATTCCGCTGACCGCCGGCATCCGAACCAATCCCGGCGATGCCAGCCTCCGGCCCGTAATCCAAAGCCGAGCCATATCCCCTGTGGGAGCGGGCTTGCTCGCGAAGGCGGCGTATCAGTCGATATATTCATTACTGACACGGCCCCTTCGCGAGCAAGCCCGCTCCCACAGGGGTTTTTGGTGTGGCATAAGAATTCGTTACATTCCGCTGACAATAATCCCGCGATAAATTCCTGACCTGCTGCTACGTTTTATCCATGAAGGACGCGTTTCATTTTTCCTTCACACGGGCACTTTATGCTCGGGGCATGGGTCGATTGATCAGGCCATTTTTCAGAGAGCAGTAGGGGGATTACGCAATGGATGACTATCAAGAAGAGCTGCTCGAATTTCACGCCTACGAACTGGATCAGCCTGAACCTGCTGAAGACGCTACCGAGCTGTAAGCGTCACGCGGTTTTACGGTGACTGCGGCGGAATTCGCCCGGTGTCTGGCCGCTCCAGCGTTTGAATGCACGCTGAAAAGCCTCGGCTGAGGCAAACCCCAGCAGGTAGGCGATCTCACCGAACGCCAGTTCCGTGTCGCGGATGTAGGTCATTGCCAGATCACGGCGAGTGTCGTTGAGGATCGCGCGAAACTGCGTGCCTTCCTCGGTCAGTTTGCGCCGCAATGTCCAGGTCGGCAGTTTCAGGCGCGCCGCCACTTCTTCCAGATCCGGTTCCCGGCCACCATTTAACAGCGGCCCCAACAACTGCGTGATGCGTTCACGCAGGCTGCGGGTGCGGGTCAGTTGTTCCAGTTCTCGCTCACACAATTGCAGCAAGTGCCGCCAGGTGCTCGGGCAGTGTTCGGGGTTACGTTGGGCGAGGCTGGTCAGGCTCAGGCGCAATTGATTGCGCTCGGTACCGAACTGGATCGGGCATTCACCCAGCACGCTGTAAGCGTCGCGGTAATCCGGCGCGTCGAACTCGATCTCGATGCGCTCGGCGCGCAGCGGTTCACGGCTGACACTGGCGAGCTGATGTAGCCATCCAGCGATAATCGAATCCACCACAAAACGGTTGTAGGCGTTGTACGGGCTGATCGAATAGAAACGCAGCCACGCGCCATTCGCGTCTTCGTGAAAACTCGATTGGCCACGATAGTTGGAGCCGTACAGCGGTTCGAAACGAATCAGGCAACGCGCCGCTTCACGCACGGTCGGCGCTTGTGCGGCGGTGACGCCAGCCAATCCGGCCTGACTCAGGCGACTGAGCTGGCCCATACGCAAACCCAGCGCCGCATCACCGGTCAGTTGAATCGCCGCATGGCCCAAACGCATGTAGCGCGGAATCGATAACCGCGCGCCAGCCTCGGCCAATCGCGCAGCATCCAGACCGTATTGCTCGAGCAAGGGCAGCGGATCGGCGTCATGACTGCGCACGGCATCGGCGAGGCTGTGCACGAAACCCACCGATAAATCGCCCAGACGCATCGGCTGCGGTTTCATGGCTTACAACCAGACGTTCAGCAAACGTGCGCCACGGGCCTCGCCGTCGGCGAACTGTTGGCCGTTGCTGCTGAGGAAGCTCTGCCCCGAACTCAACTTGTCCCAGAACTGCCCGCGCAGGAATACGCTCATGCCGGCCAGCGCGTTGTTGGCGGGCGGTTGCGCGGTGAGGGTCAGGCGATGCCAGGCCTGACCTTCGCTGACTTCGCCGGGTTTGAGGCTGACCGAACTCGGTGTACTCGAACCCTTGTAGCCGCCCCACGGTTGATCCCACACGTTGTGCCCGACGACAAACGCCGGCACCGCCACCAGTTGCGCGCCTTGCGCGTCGAGCTTGCGGTAGTTGTCCGGATACCAGCTGTCGCTGCCGATCAGGATGCCGAGGCGCCCGGCCGGGGTGTCGACGACGTTGATGGCGTGTTGATCTTCGCCTTCAAGCACGTCGCGTTGATCGAAGATCGGGTGCATCTGCCGTTGTGGCTGGCCGAGCGGCACGCCGTCACGGCCAAACACCACGCTGCTGTTGAACAGGGCGCCGCTGCCGGATTTGAGTTGACCGTCACGAATACTCGGCTCGGGCAGCACGATGGAACCGGCCACCAGCGTCACATGAAATTCCTTGGCCAGACCGCCGAACAGCGCCTGGTAATCCTTGGCCATCGACTTGGACTTCATGCGCAGATGCGCGTCGTTCAGTCGGTTGCTGCCCTTGGCTGTCAGCCACGCACGGGCAAACAACAACGGATTGCTCGCCGCCAGCCAGTTCATCGCTTCGGTGAGCGTGGGCGCCTGATACAGCTCGTCTTTTTCGCCGCTGATCATCAGCCAGGTGCCGACGTGCTCGGGCAATACGACGATTGTCTTGTCATTCAACAAGCCTTGATCCTGCGCTTGCTGCAGATACGCCGCGAGCTTGCGGTGCAGGCGCTCGGGGCTTTGATAGTCGGTGGGGTAGAGTTCGGGCTGGATGCCCAAGAGATTGCCACGGTCGGCGGGTGTGCCTTGATCGACCGCGAGTTTGATTCGCAGATCCGACAGGTAATGTCCCGCCGGGCGGTCTGCCGCCCACATGGCGTAGGAAGCAAGGACGGCCACGAGGGCCATGGAAAATGTCAGGTACAGAAGTTTGCGCATGAATTCCAACAGAACCGGGTGCATGGTGTGACGCGGGTCGATGATACCTCAATAGTGCCGGGCGAGGGCGCAGGCACTGGGCCACGCCAGTGCCGAACGTTCATTGCAGAGCGCCGACGGCGTGGTGCGAACAGGCCGCCAGGTCTTCCAGAAACGCTTCGAGAATGGGCGGCGGCGCGATGCCGCGCCGGGTGATCACGTCGAACGGCGAGACCAGTTGCAGGCTGTCCGGGGCCAATTGGTGCATCTCGCCGGTCTTGACCCATTGTCGGGCAAAATGGGCCGGCAGGAAGCCCAAGTAGGCACCGGAGATCAGCAGGATCGCCAGCGCCTCGATGTTATCCACCGTGGCTGCCGCTTTGCTCACGCCCAGATGCTCAAGATCGTATTGCTGCATGTAACCGCGCACGACAATGCGACTCTCGGTAATCGCCTCGAGCAGTTCAGCCCCTTCGGCCTGGCTGCCATACAGCGGATGGCGGCGCCCGCAATACAAGCCCAGCGCTTCCTGATACAGCGGCGTGTGCAGCAGGCCCGGCACATGGATCGGGAAATGGCCGATGGCCAAATGCAGTCTGCCGTCGAGCACGCGTTCTTCGAGTTCGGCGGGGGTGCCGACGTACACATTGAGATGCACGTCATGGCCGCGAGAAACGAAACGCTGAGTCGTACGTGGCAGCGGCGAGTCGGGGTCGGTGATGGTGGTGTCGATGATGCCGAGGTTGAGCTTGCCGCTGATGTGCTGCTTGAGCACGTCAGCGTCCATGCAGAAATTCTCCACTGCCGACAACAGGCGCTGGGTCGCTTCGTGGATCGCCACGCCTTGCTCGGTCAGGCGAAAACCGCCGCGCCCGCGCTGACAGAGCTTTACGCCGAGGCGGGTTTCCAGGTGCGACATCTGTTCGCTGATGGTCGACTGGCCGGCATTCAATGCTGCCTGTGCTGCGGAAAAGCCGCCGCAACGAACAATCGTGGCAAACACCCTGAGCAACTTCAAATCGACATCGTGCAGCTGAATCACCTGGAACCTCCCGCGTGTGGATGCATCGGCAATGCCGATATGAGTATCTGATGTTTGGCATTTTTTCTACGAAAACCTGCGCCCATAGTCACTGCAACGACGGTCGCCTTGCAGTCCGCCGAGCCGATAACAACAAGTGGAGAGGCTTGAAATGTCCAATAACGGTTATGAATCCGGGCGCCTGAACTTGCCTTTCGTGGGGCATTGCACCTTCGGCAAATCACCGGTGTGCACCGACTGGGACGCGCTCGATGCCGATGTCGCAGTACTCGGCGTGCCCAACGATATGGGCACGCAATGGCGCTCCGGCGCACGTTTCGGGCCGCGGGGTATTCGCGAGGCATCGACGCTGTTCTCCTTCGGTCACGCCGGTGCCTACGATCACGAAGATGACGTGATGTACCTGACCGCCGCCGATGTGCGCATGGTCGACGTCGGTGATGCCGACATCGTCCACACCGATATGGTCACCAGCAATCTCAACACCGAATACGCGGTGCGCAAGATCCTCGATGCCGGTGTCATGCCGGTGGTGCTTGGTGGCGATCACTCGGTGCACGCGCCGGTGATCAAGGCATTCGAGGGACGCGGGCCGATTCACATCATTCACTTCGATGCGCACCTGGACTTCGTCGATGAGCGCCACGGCGTTCGTTACGGCCATGGCAACCCGCTGCGCCGCGCCTCGGAAATGAACCACATTGTCGGTATGACCCAAATGGGCATCCGCAACGTGTCCTCGTCCAATCGTGATGACTACGAAGCGGCCCATGCGGCGGGTTCGAAGATCCTATCGGTGCGCGACGTACGCCGCCTCGGGGTGGAAGGCGTGTTGGCGCTGATCCCGCAGAACATCAACTACTACATCACCATCGACATCGACGGTTTCGACCCGTCCATCGCCCCCGGCACCGGCACGCCGAGCCACGGCGGTTTCCTCTATTACGAAGTGCTGGAAATCATTCAGGCGCTGGCCAAACGCAGCCAGGGCAACATCGTCGGCATGGATCTGGTGGAAGTGGCGCCGGTGTATGACCCGACCGGCATGACCTCGATTCTGGCCGCGCAACTGTTGCTGAACAGCATCGGTTTCATCTTCCACGAACGGGCCAAAGTGCGCGCCGCCGACAACGTCGCTACACCCGCCTGAGCCGTCCGGCAGAGAGAATAAACATGGACACGATCGTCAAGCAGTACCTGCAGAAATTCGGTGTATCCGAAGCAACGCAAACCTTCCTTGGCAAGGCGCAGAAGTTGTTTATCGGTGGCGCGTTTGTCGATGCCAGCGACGGGCAAACCGCTGATGTCATCGAACCGTCGACCGCCGGCCTGATCACGCGGATTCCGATGGGCACCGTCGAAGATCTCGATCGCGCAGTGCAAGCGGCGCGCGCGCAGTTCGACGGCGGTGCGTGGCGCCAGGCAAAACCGGCAGAACGCGAACGCTTGATCCAGCGTCTGGCAGATCTGATTGAGCAGAACGCCGACGAACTGGCAGAAATCGAATCGATCGACATGGGCAAGTCCGTGGCCTTCGCCAAGGACGTCGATATTCAGGGCACCGTCGACACCCTGCGCTACTTCGCCGGGTGGGCGACCAAACTTCACGGGCGTACGGTCGAGCCTTCGCTGCCCGGCAACTATCTGGCGTATACGCGCAAAGAAGCCGTGGGCGTGGTCGGCGCAATCGTGCCGTGGAATTTCCCGCTGCAAACCATGGCCTGGAAACTCGGCGCGGCGCTGGCCACCGGTTGCACGGTGGTGGTCAAACCGGCCGAATTGACGTCGCTGTCGGCGTTGCGTTTTGCCGAACTGGTGAAGGAAGCCGGGATCCCCGACGGCGTCATTAACATCGTCTGCGGGCGCGGCACCGTGGTCGGCGCGGCGATGGCCACACACCCGGGCATCGACAAATTGACCTTCACCGGCTCGACGCCGGTCGGCCGTACGGTCGGGCGCGCCGCCGTCGACGAAATGAAGCGACTGACGCTGGAACTCGGCGGAAAATCTCCAGTAATCGTCTTCGCCGATGCGGACATTCCGGCGGCGGCACAAGCGGTCGCCAATGGCGTGTTTTTCAACTCGGGACAGGTCTGCGATGCCGGCACCCGCGCTTATGTGCATCGCAGCGTCTACGAACAATTCCTCGGTGAACTGATTGCCTACACGCGCACATTGAAGATCGCCCCGGGGCTGGATCCCGACTGTTTTATCGGCCCGTTGGTCTCGGCCGTGCAACAGCAGCGCGTGCGCGATTACATCGAGACCGGCAAGCAGGAGGGCGCCGAACTGGTCTATGGCGGCCAACCGATTGAAGGCCCTGGCTTCTTTGTAGAACCGACGATTTTTGCCCATTGCCGCAACGACATGCGCATTGTTCAGGAGGAGATTTTCGGCCCGGTGCTGGTGACCGCGCCGTTCGACGATGACGAAGAAGCGCTGGCGCTGGCCAATGACTCGGCGTTCGGCCTCGCGGCGGCGCTGTATTCCAATGATCTGGGCAAGGTGCACAGCCTGATTCCGCGTTTGCGGGCCGGTTCGGTTTACGTCAACGCCCACGGCACTCTCGACCCGTCGATGCCGTTCGGTGGCTATAAACAGTCCGGTTTCGGCAAGGATCTCGGCGCCGAGCAACTCGACTATCTGCTCGAAACCAAAGCGGTCTGGATCACGCTGCCCTGACCCGGCAGGCCTCAAGGAGAAAGCACTGAATAACCCCTCTCCACGGGGGAGGGGCAACCCGAAAGGATGCCGTTACTTCGTCATGATCTTCCAACAATAAGAGCCCATCATGAACATAGAAGCCAAAGCCGCTCCTGGTGTGTCACTCCTCGGCGACAAACCTGTCGTCGAGGGTCATTCGATCGATTTCATTCCGGAAAACGAACGCACCGACAAGTTATCCAGTCAGGGGCCGTTCTGGTTTCTGGGCAACTTCACTTTCTTCACCATGACCATCGGTTTCGTTGGCCCGAGTGTCGGGCTGACCGCGCTCTGGACGACGCTCGCCGGCACGCTGGGCATCATGTTCGGCACACTGTTCATGGCGTTTCATGGCTCGCAAGGCCCGCACCTTGGGTTGCCGCAAATGATCCAGTCGCGGGCGCAGTTCGGTTATCGCGGGGTGATTCTGGTGCTGCTGGCGACGCTGTTTGTGTTCGCCGGTTTCAACATCGTCAATCTGGTGTTGATGATGCAGGGCATGCACACGCTGTTCGGTTTCGAGCCATGGGTGGTTGCCGTGGCAGTGACGATCCCGGCGGCGATTCTGGCGATCCTCGGCCATGACTGGATGCACCGCAGTTTCAAATGGGCGTTGTGCCTGTCGATTCCGTTGTACGGTCTGGTGACGTTGGCCGTGCTGATGGGCTGGGTGCCGGATGCGCCGCTGCCCGTGCTCGCCGCCGGGGACATCGCGCCACCGCCACTGGGGTTTAACTGGACCGGTTTCATCGCGCAGTTTGCCGCCGCCGCCAGCTACAACATCGCCTACGCGCCTTATGTCTCGGACTATTCACGGTATCTGCCGAAGAACACCTCCAGCGGCAAGCTGATTGCCGTGGTGTTTGTCGGCGCCTCGTTGTCCGGCGCGTGGATGATTTCCGTGGGCGGCTGGCTCGCCGATCACCTGCATTCCACCGACGTGCTGGTAGCGCTCGGACAGGTCGGCAATGTGATGTCGCCACTGGTTGGCACGGCTGTGGTGGTGATCACGATTCTGGCGATCCTGCCGGTGATTGCGATGAACATCTACAGCGCCAAACTGACCACGCTGACGTGCGTCGACTCGATCAAAAAAATCCAACCCACACGCAAGGCACGGGTGCTGGCGATCACCTTCGTGATCCTCCTGCAATTGGGCGTGGCGCTGAGTATTCAAAGCACGGGCAAAGGTTTGTCGGTGCTGGGGATTTACCTGGTGGTGATGCTGTACTTCCTGGTGCCCTGGACGTCGGTCAACCTCACTGACTACTTCTTCGTGCGCAAGGGCCGCTACGCGATCCCGCACTTCTTCATGCCCAAGGGCAACATCTACGGCAGCTGGGGCCTGCGTGGCATTGCCGCGTACGCCATCGGGTTTGTCGCGATGATCCCGTTTTTCTACATCTACGACGGCGTTGAACAGCGCGAGGTGTATGTCGGCCCGCTTGCCAGAGCGCTGGGCAGCATCGACATCGCCTGGCTGGTCGGGCTGATCGTGTCGGGACTGGCGTATTACTGGTTCAGCCGCTCGATCGACCTGGCGAGTGAAGAAACCGTGATCCGCCAGATCGAAAAAACCTCTCCGCAATACACCACCGGCGACTCGCTGACGCGACGCGTGTCGCCTGCAATCAAGCCATCGACGGCCGGGAGATAAGCATGGCTACGCAAAAATACGACTACATCATCATCGGTGCCGGCTCCGCCGGTTGTGTGTTGGCCAACCGCTTGAGCGAAGACCCGGACACCTCGGTGCTGGTGCTGGAATTCGGTGGCAGCGATCGCAGTGTGGTGATCCAGATGCCGAGCGCTTTTTCGATTCCGATGAACACCAAAAAATACAACTGGCGCTATGAAACCGAACCGGAGCCATTCCTCAACGGACGGCGCATCCATTGCCCGCGTGGCAAGGTGCTGGGTGGTTCTTCATCGATCAACGGGCTGGTCTACATTCGCGGTCACGCCTGCGATTTTGACGAGTGGGAATCCCTCGGTGCGCAAGGCTGGGGCTACCGCAATTGCCTGCCGTATTTCAAACGTGCCGAGCACTATGAAGCAGGCGGCGACAACTATCGCGGGCAGACCGGGCCGCTGCACACCACCAACGGCAACCACATGAAAAATCCGCTGTACGGCGCGTGGGTGCAGGCCGGCGCCGAGGCGGGTTACATCAAGACCGACGACTGCAACGGCTACATGCAGGAAGGTTTCGGCGCGATGCACATGACCGTGAAAAACGGTGTGCGCTGTTCAACGGCCAACGCCTATTTGCGCCCGGCGATGGAGCGCCCGAACCTCACCGTGATCACCCACGCGATGACCCGGCAGATCCTCCTCGACGGCAAACGTGCGGTCGGCGTCAGCTATGACCACAACGGCCAGACGCACGAGGTCTATTGCCGGCGCGAAGTAGTGGTTTCGTCCGGGCCAATCGGCTCGCCGCACCTGCTGCAACGCTCCGGCATCGGCCCGGCCGACGTGCTGCGCAAGGCCGGCATCGAAGTGCGCCACGATCTGCCCGGTGTCGGTGAAAACCTGCAGGATCACGCCGAGGTGTACATCCAGTTCAGTTGCAAGGAACCGGTGACCCTCAACAGCAAAATGGATCCGCTGAGCAAATTGCTCATCGGTTTGCGCTGGCTGCTGTTCAAGGATGGCCTCGGCGCGACCAACCATTTCGAGGCTGGCGGGTTTATCCGTTCGGACAAGGGTTTGCGCTGGCCGGACATTCAGTTTCACTTCCTGCCGGCGGCCATGCGTTACGACGGCAACAAGCCAATCAAGGGCCACGGCTTCATGGTGCTCACCGGGCCGAACAAACCCAAGAGCCGCGGCTATGTGCGCGCACGCTCGGCGGATCCGTACGAGCATCCGCAGATCCAGTTCAATTACCTGCAACGCGAAGAAGACCGCGAAGGTTTCCGCCGCTGTATCCGCCTGACCCGGGAGATCATCGGCCAGAAAGCCATGGATCGTTTCCGCGACAGCGAAATCGCTCCCGGCGTTTTGGTTAACAGCGACGAAGACCTCGATGCCTTCGTTCGCGAAAACCTCGAAAGCACTTATCACCCGTGCGGCTCCTGTCGAATGGGCGAGGACGCGCTGGCGGTGGTGGATTCCGAACTGCGCGTGCACGGCCTCGATGGCCTGCGCGTGATCGATTCGTCGGTGTTCCCGAGCGAACCGAACGGCAACCTCAATGCTCCTACCATCATGCTCGCCGAACGCGCCAGTGATCTGCTGCGCGGGCGGGCGATGTTGCCGCCGTCAGAGGCGCCGGTGGGGCTGGTGCAGGATTGGGAGAACAGCCAGCGCACATCGTTGCCAGGGCGCAATGTCCGGGTTTAGCTGTTCGAGTGATCCAGCGCCGACGCAGGTGGTGTGCATTTAGATCATTAAGTTGTCAGTTACGGTCATTGAGTGATCACGGTGCGGCTCTTAGTCTGTCGAACATGACTGACGGGGGACGCAGAGCTCCCGCAACTTTTCCGTGATTGCTCGTTGTGGAGTTACCGATGACCGCCGCTCATTACCCGCACCTGTTGGCCCCGCTGGATCTGGGATTCACCACGCTGCGCAACCGTACCCTGATGGGTTCGATGCACACCGGCCTGGAAGAAAAACCGGGCGGTTTCGAGCGCATGGCGGCGTACTTCGCTGAGCGTGCGCGCGGCGGTGTTGGCCTGATGGTGACTGGCGGGATCGGCCCGAATGACGAGGGCTGCGTGTACTCTGGTGCGGCCAAGCTGACCACCGAAGAAGAAGCGCTCAAGCACCGTATCGTCACCCGCGCGGTGCACGATGCGGGCGGCAAGATCTGCATGCAGATTCTCCACGCCGGTCGTTATGCCTACAGCCCGAAACAAGTGGCACCGAGCGCGATTCAGGCGCCGATCAACCCGTTCAAACCGAAAGAGCTGGACGAGGAAGGCATCGAGAAGCAGATCAGTGATTTCGTCACTTGCTCGGTGCTGGCGCAAACCGCCGAGTACGACGGCGTCGAAATCATGGGCTCGGAAGGTTATTTCATTAACCAGTTCCTCGCCGCGCACACCAACCACCGCACCGACCGTTGGGGCGGCAGCTACGAAAACCGTATGCGCCTGCCAGTGGAAATCGTCCGCCGTGTGCGTGAAGCGGTGGGCCCGAACTTCATCATCATTTTCCGTCTGTCGATGCTCGACCTGGTCGAGGGCGGCAGCACCTGGGATGAGATCGTCACCCTGGCCAAAGCCATTGAGCAGGCCGGCGCGACCATCATCAACACCGGCATCGGCTGGCACGAAGCGCGGATTCCGACCATCGCCACCAAAGTGCCGCGTGCCGCGTTCAGCAAGGTCACTGCCAAGCTGCGTGGTTCGGTGAGCATTCCGTTGATCACCACCAACCGCATCAACACCCCGGAAATCGCCGAGCAGATTCTCGCTGAAGGCGATGCCGACATGGTCTCGATGGCGCGGCCGTTCCTCGCTGATCCGGACTTCGTCAACAAGGCTGCTGAAGGCCGCGCCGACGAAATCAACACCTGCATCGGTTGCAACCAGGCGTGCCTCGATCACACCTTCGGCGGCAAGCTGACCAGTTGCCTGGTCAACCCGCGTGCCTGTCACGAGACCGAACTCAACTATCTGCCGGTGCAGCAGATCAAGAAGATTGCCGTAGTCGGCGCCGGCCCTGCCGGTTTGTCTGCCGCCACCGTGGCCGCCGAGCGTGGCCATCAGGTGACCTTGTTCGATTCGGCCAGCGAAATCGGTGGCCAGTTCAACATCGCCAAGCGTGTGCCGGGCAAAGAAGAGTTCTTCGAAACCCTGCGTTACTTCAAGCGCAAGCTGCAGACCACCAATGTCGAGGTGTGCCTGAATACCCGCGTCGACGTGACGAAACTGGTCGAGGGTGGTTATGACGAAATCATCCTCGCCACCGGCATCGCCCCGCGTCTGCCGGCGATTCCGGGTGTCGAGAATGCGAAGGTGTTGAGCTACATCGACGTGATCCTTGAGCGCAAACCGGTTGGCAAGCGTGTCGCGGTGATCGGCGCTGGCGGCATCGGTTTTGACGTCTCGGAATTCCTCGTTCACGAAGGCGTTGCGACCAGTCAGGATCGCGCCGCGTTCTGGGAAGAGTGGGGCATCGACACGAAACTGGAAGCACGCGGTGGCGTCGCCGGGATCAAAGCGACGCCGCATGCACCGGCGCGTGAAGTGTTCCTGTTGCAGCGCAAGAAAACCAAGGTCGGCGACGGTCTGGGTAAAACCACTGGCTGGATTCACCGTACCGGTTTGAAGAACAAGCAAGTGCAGATGCTCAACAGCGTGGAATACCTGAGCATTGATGATGACGGTCTGCACATTCGCATCGGCGAAACCGGCGAGCCGCAACTGCTGGCGGTGGACAACATCGTGATTTGCGCGGGGCAGGATCCATTGCGTGAGCTGCACGATGGCCTGGTCGCGGCGGGGCAGAATGTGCACCTGATCGGCGGCGCGGATGTCGCGGCAGAGCTGGATGCCAAACGCGCTATCAACCAAGGCTCGCGCCTCGCCGCTGAACTCTAAACTCCACCGCATGACCTGTGGGAGCGGGCTTGCTCGCGAAAGCGGTGTGTCAGGCACTACAAATGTTGACTGACACGACGCCTTCGCGAGCAAGCCCGCTCCCACAGGGGATCGTGAACACTGACAGATTTTCTGCGCGTCGCTGTTAAGATGCCGGCTCTTTGAACAGAGCCGGCATTTTATGCTTTTGCCTCCCTCCGATTGGCTACCCCAAGCCCCCCTCGAACCTCTTCATCTGGACTGGCTGACCGCCGCCGGCATCGAAGTGGCGATCCTGCGTCTCGACCAGATCGACCCGCTGATCAGCGGTAATAAGTGGTTCAAACTCAGCGAACACCTCAAAGCCGCTGACCGTGTGGGCGCCGAAGGCATCATCAGCCTTGGCGGTGCGCACTCCAATCATTTGCATGCGTTGGCAGCAGCGGGGAAACGGCTGGGGTTCAAAACCGTGGGGCTGTTGCGCGGGCATGCCCAGGAAACGCCGACGGTGAAGGATCTGCAGGCGTTCGGCATGCACCTGCATTGGTTGGGGTTTGCCGGTTACCGGGCACGGCATGAGCCGGGGTTCTGGTTGCCGTGGCAGGCGCAGTATCCAGAGTTGCACGCGGTGCCGGAGGGTGGCGGGGGACTATCGGGTGCGCTCGGTTGCGTGACGCTTAAGGAGCAGGTCGACGCGCAATTGCATTCATTGGGCTGGAGTGATTACCACGGCTGGTGGCTGGCGTGCGGCACCGGGACGACGCTGGCGGGGCTGGTGCTGGCCGAGGCTGGGGCGCATACGGTTTATGGTGCGTTGGCGGTGCCGGAAGATCACGGTGTGGCGCCGCAGGTTGAGTCGATTCTGCGAGAAGCGGGGCAAGTATATGCGGGGTATGAATTGATTGATGCCAGCCGAGGTGGTTTTGCCAAGGTTGATCCGGGGTTGCTCGCGTTTATTGAACAGACCGAACAGGCTAGCGGTGTGCCCTTGGAACCGCTGTATACCGGCAAAGCGCTGCTGGCCCTTAAGGAACAAATTGGGTCAGGTAAATTTTCCAGCGGCACACGACTGATCTTCATCCACACTGGCGGCCTACAAGGCAGACGCGGTTTCCAGCCCCGATAGGTGAGATTTTTGTGGCGAGGGGATTTATCCCCGTTGGGCTGCGAAGCAGCCCCCAATTCAGCCACCGCAGTTCAGCCTGACTCACCGCATATTGAGGTTTTGGGGCCGCTTCGCAGCCCAACGGGGATAAATCCCCTCGCCACAATGGTTTTCATTCCCCCAGATAGATCCCATTGCCAGCCACAATGGTTTGCATTGCCCCAGATAGATCCCATTGCCAGCCACAATGGTTTGCATTGCCCCAGATAGATCCATTGCTAGCCACAATGGTTTGCATTGCCCCAGATAGATTCCATTGCCAGCCACAATGGTTTGCATTGCCCCAGCTAGATTCCATTGCTTGCCACAATGGTTTGCATTGCCCCAGATAGATCCATTGCTAGCCACAATGGTTTGCATTGCCCCAGATAGATTCCATTGCTTGCCACAATGGTTTGCATTGCCCCAGATAGATTCCATTGCTTGCCACAATGGTTTGCATTGACCCAGATAGATCCCATTGCCAGCCACAATGAATGCATTGCCACAATGAAGCCTCAGTGGGTTTACCCGCGCTTCGGCATCATCCGCAGCAACGTGTTATCCCTCACCACATAATGGTGATAGATCCCCGCCAGCGCATGCAGGCCGATCAGCCAGTAACCGATCGTGGCGATCAGCACGTGCCAGCCTTCCACCTGTTTGGCGAAGGCTTTGTCCTCACCCACCAGCAGCGGCAGATCAAAACCATAGAACATCACCTGATGCCCCTCGGCGCTGGTGATCAGCCAGCCCAGAATCGGCATGCTGATCATGAACAGGTACAACGCCCAGTGCATCAGCCGCGCCAGTACGGTTTGCCATTGTGGCGAAGCGGGGAAGATTTTCGGTGCCGGGCCGAGGCTGCGCGCGAGCAGGCGAAACCACACCAGCACGAACACGGTCAGGCCGAGCATGTAATGCACTTCGCGGATCAGCGTGCGGCCGCCGCTGCCTTTGGGGAAGAAGCCGCGCAATTCCATGCTGGCATACACCAGCACCAACAACACCAGCATCAGCCAGTGCAGCAGAACCGACACGGTGCTGTAGCGAGATTCGGAACTTGTCCACGGCATACGGTGTTTCCTCACAGATCAGGGTCAACACTGCCGTTCTAGCGCGACGGCATGCTTTAACTGTAATCCGCTTTGGCGGATTTGCCTGAGGCTGATCGGACTTTCAATGCTCTGTGTCACGGGTTTCATGAAAAAAACGCCAGCGTCGGGCAGACGCTGGCGTTTTTGTTTACTGCGGGCCGGGCAATCAGCTCGATTGCGGCATCTCACCCTTGGCCAGACGCTTGTTGATGTCGGCAATCACTTCCGGCAAATCAGTGATGGTGTCGATCATATAGTGCGGACGCGAGCTCTCGAACAGCGCGTGGATGCGCTTGCGTTCGCTGGCCAGTTCATCGCTGCCCAAGGCGCGGAAACCTTCGTAATCCAGGCCCAGCGCGTTGCCCGAGCAGATCAGCGCGACCGTCCACATCCCGGCGCGACGGCCTTCGAGGATGCCCGGCACGGTGTCGTCGATCTTCACGCAGGCGCCGACGTCGTCGATGCCCAAGGCAATCACGTTGGCCAGTGCCTGGGCCGGCCATGGGCGACCGTTCGGCACTTCGTCGGTGGCAACCACGTGGTCGGCGACGTAGCCGTTGGTGGCGGCCAGCTCGACGACTTTGTCCATGACCTGCTTCGGATAGCCGGAGCAGGAACCGATCTTGATCCCTTGCTGACGCAGATTGGCGATGGTTTCCAGCGCGCCGGGAATCAGCGCCGAGTGCTCGGCGATCTTCTCGATCTGCAGCGGCATGAAGCGGTTGTAGATCGCGGTGACGTCATCATCGGTCGGCGTGCGGCCGAACACTTTGCGATAACGCTCGGCGACTTGCGGCTGATCACAGAGGGTGCGGATGTGATCCCACTTGCCCATGCCCATCGGGCCACGGGCTTCTTCGATGGAGACCTGCACATCGAATTCGGCGAAGGCTTCGACGAAAATCTGCGTCGGCGCGAACGAACCGAAATCGACCACGGTACCGGCCCAGTCGAGGATCGCGGCTTGCAGCTTGCTTGGATTGACGTAGTTCATGGCAATTAAATTCCTGATTTGAATGCAGTTCAAATGTGGGAGCGAGCCTGCTCGCGAAGGCGTCGTGTCAGTCGACATCGGTGTTGAATGTTCGACCGCTTTCGCGAGCAGGCTCGCTCCCACAGGGGATGGGTGGTGGGGTCAGATGTCGAGGACTTCCATCTCACGCAGCACTTCACCAACAGCCGCCACGGCCTGGCGCATTTCGTCGGGGCTGACATGACCGATGCAGCCGACACGGAAGGTCTCAACCTGAGTGAGCTTGCCCGGATAAAGGATGTAACCCTTGGCTTTGACCCGTTCGTAGAAATCCTTGAACTGATAACGCGGATCGCTCGGTGCATGGAACGTGGCAATAATCGGCGCCTGAATCGCTGCCGGCAGAAAGCTGCGCAAGCCAAGCTTGCCCATCTCTTCCATCAGCGCCTGGCAGTTGGCGGCATAACGCGCATGCCGTGCCGGCAAACCACCTTCTTCGTTGTATTGCAGCAGCGCTTCGTGCAGCGCCGCGACCACGTGGGTCGGCGGGGTGAAGCGCCATTGACCGGTTTTCTGCATATAAGCGTGTTGATCAAACAGATCCATCGCCAGCGAGTGCGAATTGCCAGCCGCCGCGGCCAGCGCTTCCTTGCGAGCGAAGACAAAACCCATCCCCGGCACGCCTTCCAGACACTTGCCGGACGCGGCGATCAGTGCGTCGAACGGCACTTTTTGCGCGTCTACCGGCAGGGCGCCAAAGGAGCTCATGGCGTCGATGATCAGGCGTTTGCCGTGCTGTTCGACGACTTGGGCGATCTCTGGCAGCGGATTGAGAATCCCGGTGCTGGTTTCACAATGAATCAGCGCGACGTGAGTGATATCACTGTCGGCGCGCAGCAAGCGGTCGACGTCGGCGGCGGTGGTCGGTTCGTCTTCAGCGGTTTCGAAGGTGCTGAACGAGCGGCCGAGCACTTCGCAGATTTTCGCCAGTCGTTTGCCGTAAGCGCCGTTGATCAGCACCAGGACTTTGCCGTCGCGCGGCACCAGGGTGCCGATGGCCGCTTCGACGGCGAAGGTGCCGCTGCCCTGCAACGGCACGCAATGGTGAGTGGCGGCGCCGTTGAGGATCGCCAGCAATTGTTCGCAGAGGCTGGCGGTCAGTTGGTTGAAGCGGTCATCCCATGACCCCCAGTCGACCATCATCGCCTGGCGGGTGCGGGCCGAAGTGGTCAACGGGCCGGGAGTGAGCAGGATGGGTTCGGCAATACTCATTCGTGTGTCCTCGGATAGCGCTGTGGGATGAAGCTACGGGGCATACGTTGCAATTCGGCGTTGCATCAATCAAATTGTTTGTTGTTATGCCAGCCATCAGTGAGAGTTATCCATGAACCTGTTCCAACTGCGCGCCTTCGATGCCGTGGCCCGCGAAGGCAGCTTCACCCGTGCCGCTGCGCGGTTGTTCATCAGTCAGCCGGCGGTCACCGGGCACATCAAGGCGCTGGAGGAGCACTACCAGATCACCCTGTTGCGGCGCACTGCGCGACGGGTGGAGTTGACGGAGGAGGGCACCAAACTGGCGGCGATCACCCGCGCGATGTTCGGTTTGGCGGAAGAGGCGCAGACCATGCTCGAAGCCAATCGGCAATTGCTCACCGGGCGCCTCGAAGTGGCGGCGGACGGCCCGCACATGGTCATGCCGATGTTGGCGAGCCTGCGCGCGCGTTATCCGGGGATCACGGTGAATCTGCGTTTGGGCAATGCTCAGGAAACCCTCGCGGCGCTGTTATCCGAGCACGCGGACGTCGCCGTGCTGACCGAAGTCGAGCCGCGCAAAGGCCTGCACCTGCAAGCGCTGAGCGAGTCGCGGATTTGCGCACTGGTGCCCGCCGCGCATCCGTGGGCCACCCGCCAAGGCGAGGTGAAACTCAAGGAGCTGGATCAAGTGATCATGGTGTTGCGTGAACCGAGTTCGATCACCCGGCGAACGTTTGACGAGGCCTGTGCGCAGGCCGCAATCCATCCGCGTGTGCTGCTGGAGCTGGACAGCCGCGAGGCGGTGACGGAAGCGGTGGCCGCCGAGTTGGGCGTCGGCGTGGTGTCATCGGTAGAGGTCAGCCATGACCCGCGCGTGGTGGCGATTCCGATTGTCGGCGACGGCTTGGTCAACCGGCACATGATCGGTTGCATGGAGCGGCGGCGGGAATTGCGCTTGATTCAGGCGTTTTTCGGTTTGGCACCGGCCTGAATCAGGCAATCGCCAACTGCGCTTGCGCCGGCAGGATCGCTGTAGTTTTGCGCGTGACCTCGATTCTAGGGTAATCCGCCTGCTTCAACTGCATGCCTTCGAGCAGATCCAGCGCGGCAGCCGGATCGTTCAACGGCAGTGTCTGCAACAGCTTCACATCGAGATTCCACCACTGACTCTTGAGCAACCGTTCGATGGTCTGCGGGTCATGCCGGTACTTGATGATCTTCGCCGGAGTGCCAGCAACGATCGCGTAGGGCGGCACATCCTGAGTCACCAGCGCACGCGTCGCGATAATCGCGCCAGTGCCGATCTGCACCCCTTCAAGAATCATCGCGCTGTGCCCGACCCAGACGTCGTGGCCGATGGTGACGTCGGCCACCACCGGGTCGAAGGTCAGGGCGGTGTCGGTGTACTGAAAGGGATGAGAACTGAGCCAGTCAGTGGGATGCGAGCTCTTTTGCTGGCCGATAAAGCAGCGGGTGCTGATCGAGCAGAAGCGGCCAATCGAGGAGACGGCAGACAGCACGCAATCGCTGCGAATGTAGGTGTGCGCACCGATGGTCAGGTGTTTCGACTCGATGGCCACATAGCCGATGGACACGTGCTCCTCGAGCGTCAGCCTGGATCGCTTGTGCAACGAGGAAATGCCACCGGCGACTTTGCAATCGTGCTGGCGAATCCATTTCTTCCAGAAATGATCTCGAACGGAATTGATTAGTTTTTTCACGATGCGTTCTTCGATTCCGTGATCGCAACTCTGCGAAAGGGGTCGGGAAATAATTTGTCACAGGAGCTCAGGCGCCAGTGTAGCCGACGATCTCGATCCGACTGAATACGAAAATTCCGACGTTACGCCAGACTCTCGCGCACCATTTCCAGAAACGTCGCCACCACGCGCCGCGAACTCTGTTCGCGCAGGCACACCAGCGTTTCCGTCAGGCGCCGCGTGCAGTCGATAATCGGCAACGCGCACACCCGCGAATCCGCACCAAACTCCGCCGCCGACACCACGCCGACGCCAATCCCCACCACCACGGCCTCACGCGCCGCTTCCCGGCCTTCGACCTGAATCGCCGGACGAATGCGAAACCCGGCCCGGGCCATTTCTTCTTCCAGGGTTTGCCGGGTTACCGAACCGTGTTCACGCAACACCAACGGCGTGTCATCGAGATCCGCCAGGCAGATCGATTCGCGCTCGGCCCACGGGTGATTACGCGACACAAACGCGACCATCGGATCGTTACGCAACGGAACACAGAGCAGGCGTTCATCGCTGACATCACGCCCGAGCAGGGCCAGATCGGCCTGATAGTTGAACAGACGAAACAGCGATTCGTCGGTGTTGCCGGTCTCGATCTTCACGCTGATCCCCGGATAGCGCTCGCAGAACCGCGCGATCTGCGGCAGTACATGCACCGGCGCATCCACCGCCAGAATCAGGCTGCCGGTCTGCAAGGCCTGGGATTCCTGAAGTAATTCCTGCGCTTCGGCTTCGATCACGAACAGCCGCTGGGTGATCGCCAGCAAGCGTTCGCCCAGATCGGTCAGGCGCACGGAACGTTTATTGCGGTGAAAAAGCAAAACGCCAAAGCGTTCTTCCAGTTTGCGCACCTGGTCGGAAATCGCCGGTTGCGTGAGGTAGAGCCGCTCGGCGGCTTTGGTGAAGCTGCCATGCACCGCGACGGCGTGGAAGGCTTTGAGTTGGGCGTGGGAGACTGCCATGGCGACTCCTGGTGCGAGATCAGTTCAGTAACAAGCTGAGCTTATGAGTGAAATACGATAAATCGATTTTATTTATTAAACAGTAATTGCTTTGATCGGCTCACGCCATCGCTGACTGCTCGGTCGAGCAGCGGCGTTGGCCATGAGCCTGTGCGTGCAACAGCAGGCCTCATCTGACCGGTACCGCCAGAGGGAAGGGTGGTATCGCAGTGCTCAACAATAAAAACACAGGCGTTTTGCTTAACGATTCTGCCGGCACACTCACACCCTGAGGTCAGAACCACAATGAACAAGCACATCGGCACCATCGCACGTTGGCGCGTGCAGATTTTCGCGATTACCTGGCTTGCGTACGCCGCTTTCTACTTCACCCGCAAAGCCTTTTCGGTGGCCAAACTGGGCATCGCCGAAGACCCGACCTTCATGCTCGACAAAATGGCCATGGCCAACCTCGACGCCATCTATCTGGCGGCGTATGCCGTGGGCCAATTCACCTGGGGCATGCTCGCCGACCGCTTTGGCCCAAGGGTCGTGGTGCTCGGCGGCTTGCTGATTTCCGCCGCAGCCGCGTTGGTGATGGGCAGTTACGCCACACTTCCGATTTTCGCCACTTGCATGCTGATACAAGGCCTGGCGCAGTCCACCGGATGGTCGGGGTTGTGTAAAAACCTTGGCAGTTTCTTTCCTGCGAAGGAACGCGGGCGGGTGCTTGGCTTGTGGAGTTCCTGCTACGCGTTTGGCGGTCTGGTTGCGTCGCCGTTCGCCGGTTGGTGGGCGTATACGTTGATCGGCAGTTGGCACGCGGCGTTTATTTCCAGCGCGGTGGTGGTGGCAGTGGTCGCGGTACTGTTCTTTATCTTCCAGCGCAATAAACCGGAAGACGTCGGCCTGCCGGAAGTCGATCCGGAACCGGTACTGACCGCTGAGGAAACCGAGGCCAACAGCAAACTCAGCGTGTGGGAGCCGCTCAAGGAAATCCTGCGCAACCGCACGGTGTTGGTGCTCGGTCTGGCGTATTTCATGTTGAAACCGGCGCGTTACGCGATTCTGTTATGGGGCCCGGTGATCGTGTTTGAACAGATGCCGAGTGTCGGCAAGGTCGGCGCGGCGATTATTCCGACCTCGTTCGAACTGGCTGGATTGCTTGGGCCGATCCTCATCGGTCTGGCCTCGGACAAACTGTTCGGTGCGCGGCGCATGCCGGCCTGCGTCATCAGTTTGCTGGCGCTGACCGTGACGCTGGCGCTGTTTATGGCCGCGCTGCAAACCGGCAGTGTGTTGCTGGTGGTCGCGCTGCTGTTTGTCATGGGCCTGACCCTGTATGGCCCGGACTCGATGATCAGCGGTGCAGCCGCCATCGATTTCGGTAAAGCCAAGGCGGGCGCCACGGCGGCCGGTTTCGTCAACGGTTGCGGCTCGGTCGGCGCGGTACTCGGTGGTTTGCTGCCGGGTTACTTCGACTCGGTGACGGTGTTCATCGTCTTCGCCGGTTGCGCATTGTTTTCGGCACTGGTGCTGATCCCGCACTGGAACAGCCGCCCGGTCGGCGTCATGGAACCACGCGCCTCGATCCCCAATTGCCCGCTGACCATCAAACCTCTGCGTACCTGAAAACCCGCTGCCGCGTGGCCTGCTGCGATGTTCGCGGCAGGCTGCGCCGTGGCCCACTGACTGGAGAAATCCCATGAGACCGTTTTGGCTGGAGCAGGCCTTGCAGGCTGATACGTCCGAGACTTGCCCGCCGCTGCAAGGCGAAGTGCGCACCGACGTGTGCATCGTCGGCGGCGGTTACACCGGGTTGTGGACGGCGATCATGCTCAAGCAACAGAACCCTGAACTCGATGTGCGGCTGATCGAAGCCGACATCTGCGGCGCTGGCGCCAGTGGCCGTAACGGCGGTTGTGCGCTGTCATGGTCGGCGAAATATTTCACCCTGGAACGCCTGTTTGGCGTCGAGGAGGCGGTGCGTCTGGTCAAGGAATCCGAGCGCAGCATTAATGCGATCGGCGAGTTCTGTGAGCAGTACGGCGTCGATGCCGATTACCGCCTCGACGGCACGCTGTACACCGCGACCAACCGTGCGCAGGTCGGCTCGACCGATGCAGTGATCGCGGCGCTGGAGCGTAACGGCATCAACTCGTTCACCCAGCGGCCGGTCGCTGATGTGCAGCGCATGGCAGGTTCCAGCAAACATCTTGAAGGCTGGTTTTCGCCAGCAGCGGCCAGTGTGCAACCGGGCAAACTGGTGCGCGGATTGCGCCGCGTGGCGTTGCAACTGGGCGTGACGATCCATGAAAACACAGCAATGACCGGGCTGGAGGAAGGGCGCCCGGCGCGCATTCAGACGCCCAACGGCAACATCATCGCCGACCGCGTGGTGTTGGCGATGAACGCGTGGATGGCCCGGGCCTTTCCGCAGTTCGAACGCAGCGTGGCGATTGTTTCCAGCGACATGCTGATCACCGAACCGCGCCCGGATCTCTTGCAGGAAATCGGTTTGACCAGCGGCGTCACCGTGCTCGATTCGCGGATTTTCGTGCACTACTACCACAACACCCCGGACGGCCGGATCATGCTCGGCAAGGGCGGCAACACCTTTGCCTTTGGCGGGCGGATGCTGCCGGTGTTCGATCAGCCGTCGCCGTATGCCGGGTTGCTCAAGCGCAGTCTGGATGACTTCTTCCCGGCGTTCAGCGATGTGAAAGTCGATGCGACGTGGAACGGGCCGTCGGATCGCTCGGTGACCGGTTTGCCGTTTTTTGGTCAGATGAGCAGCAGCGGTAATGTGTTTTATGGATTTGGCTATTCCGGCAGCGGGGTTGGGCCTTGTCATATGGGCGGGCAGATTCTGGCGTCGCTGGTGCAGGGGCTGGATAACGCCTGGACGCGTTCGCCGATTGTGAACGGGCCGCTGGGGTATTTCCCGCCGGAGCCGATTCGTTATCTGGGCTCGTTGATGGTACGCAACGCCATCCGCCGCAAGGAACGCGCCGAAGATCACGGCCACCGGCCACGGCATCTGGACGTGCGCCTGGCGAAATTCGCCGCTGCTGCGGGTAAGGCGGATAAGGGTTGATGCACAGCTTTTTTGGCAATCCTGTTGTCGGGAATTTTGTGGTGATGGGAATTTTTTTTGTTGTGATGGGATTTTTGTGGCGAGGGGATTTATCCCCGTTGGGCTGCGAAGCGGCCCCCTCTTTGGAGTATTACTGAGACACCGCGTGCTCAGGTTTTAGGGTCGCTTCGCAACCCAACGGGGATAAATCCCCTCGCCACAGGGTTTTGGGTTGTCCGTAGGGATCAGGAGCGGTTGGTTAGCCAGTCTAGTAAGAGGCTGCTGTCGCGTGCAGGCGGTGCTTCAACCGGCGCGGATTCGCGCTGCGCTCCCAAACACAAAATCGGTCGATCCGGATCGCTGTCGAGAAAACTCACCCACACCTCACTGCCCGCGCGGGGTAATTCATGCGCGGCAATGCGGCCATTGGCGTTGGTCAACGCGATCGGCAGCCAAATCCCCTCAGAATCAGGCGATGTTGGCCTCGGCCACAAGCTCACCTTGATTCGCCCCTTGTCATCCAGTTTCGATGGCTGCCCCTTCGTGCCCAGCACTCGCGCCAAGTGAATCCCCGGAATGCTCGGCCGTGATTGTTTCAGCGCCGGGCGAAAATCCGTCGACCATGGCAAAGCCGTGAACTCGCAGTGATAGCGATACACACTCGGCGCCCGATCAAGGATGCAAGGTTGCTGACCCTGATGGCGCACCGACGTGATCAACCATTGTTCATTGAAGGCATTGATCGGATGTTCGGTCACTTGCAGCAGGTCGGCGCTGTGCAATCCGGGGCTGTCGCAGCGACCGTGAATCGAGCGGTACTGGCAGCGCTGGCGCTCCAGATGGCGGCGGCTGCGTTGTTCGGCATGACGTTGTTCAAGGGACAACATCTGCGGTGCGAGGACAGGCACGGTTTGATTGGCCGAGTCCTCGCCCGACGCCTGTTGCCCCCGGTTGTGCACCCGGTGCAGCGCTCGAACCGGCGCGGCGTCATGTTGCTGAAACAGCGCGCAGACCCGTGGCGAAGGCGTGTCATCGTCGAGACTGAAGGGCAACAGTGTGGGTTCTTGCGGCAGGCTCAGGCTGTCATCGGCAAACACCACCACATGCCCGTCGGGTCGATGCTCGAAGTGATAATGGATGCCTTCCTCTTCACACAGACGTTGCAGCAGCGCCAGGTCGCTTTCCTCGTACTGAATGCAAAAGTCCCGCACGGGGTAGTGGCCGACGGTCATTTCGATACGAAAACTGTCCATTGGCAGCCCATGCTCGGTGAGCAATTGTGCAAGGATCGCCGGCACACTCAACTGCACAAACACCCGGCGTTTAAGCGATTGCGCCAGACGTTGCAGATAAGGCACCAGCACCAATCGATAACCGATCCGGTGCGTGCCGCGATGTTCGCAACGGACACTGTGAATCAGGCCATGCACACCGTGCTGCTCGCTCAGGCGTAAATACACCGGTTGCTCCAGCAAGCTGTCGGGCAGGACGGCGGGCGCCAGGCCAATGACATCGACCTCGAAGCGAAAGGGCTGATTGAGCGCTTCATCACCGGTGAAACGCACCACCGGCAGGCACAATCCGCCATCGATCAGGGTCAGGGTGAAGGGACTTTCCATGTCATTGAGCATTCGTACAGGTTCTGTCGGTCAATACGGACGGCAGAGGGTACGAAACCGCAGCGCGGAATAGTCACCGCAGGGCAGCTTTTCAGAATCGCCCTACACGTTGTGGTGAAGATGTCGATTCGCCAATCAATATTTTTGGTCGATTGCCGACTTTAGGCCGTATAAACTTGGCGCCACGCGTCGGCCAATAGATGTCTCGGCGCCACAGATCAAGAGAGTGAGTAATGGGCGCACAGTGGAAGGTTAAACACAAAGAAGCGGCAGCCAACGCCAGGGGCAAAATCTTCGGCAAACTGGTGAAAGAAATCACCATTGCTGCGCGTAACGGTGCCGATACCACCACCAACGCACACTTGCGTCTGGTGGTTGAACAGGCCAAGAAAGCCTCGATGCCGAAAGAAACCCTCGATCGCGCGATCAAGAAAGGCGCCGGTCTGCTCGGTGAAGCGGTGCAATACCATCGCGTGACCTACGAAGGTTTCGCCCCGCACCAGGTGCCGCTGATCGTCGAGTGCGTGACCGACAACGTTAACCGCACCGTCGCCGAAATCCGCGTCGCGTTCCGTAAGGGCCAATTGGGCGCTTCCGGTTCGGTCGCGTGGGATTTCAATCACGTTGGCATGATCGAAGCGTCGCCGGACACCCCGGACGCCGATCCGGAAATGGCCGCGATCGAAGCCGGTGCTCAGGATTTCGAGCCGGGCGAAGACGGCGCAACACTGTTCCTGACCGACCCGACTGACCTTGATGCTGTGCAGAAAGCGTTGCCGGAGCAAGGCTTCACCGTGTTGTCGGCCAAGCTTGGCTACCAGCCGAAAAACCCGGTGACCGGGTTGAGCGATGAGCAGATGGCTGAAGTTGAGGCGTTCCTTGAAGGCCTCGATAACCATGATGACGTGCAGGATATGTTTGTGGGTCTGGCTGGCTGATTTTCGTCGCCACTGATGGCCTCATCGCGAGCAGGCTCACTCCTACATTGGAACGCATTTCACTTGTAGGAGTGAGCCTGCTCGCGATTGACCGCGCAGCGGTCACAAATTTTCAAGATCCCGCAAAACTTCACTGAACCCCGGCCGCGCCAGCACATCCGCCTGGCAGCAACGCCGCTCCAGTGCTTGCAGTTGCACGAGGCGCTCTTCACTCAACCCCGAATCGATACGCGCCAGCAATTCCCCCAACAAAACCCCGAACGCCCGCACTTCAATGCGTTGCAGCGCCTGCGTCTGCGCGTTATCCGTCGTGGCATGGAACGACGCCCCGCCAAAATCCCCCAATAAACAATCGCCTCGGTCGTTCAACATAATGTTGTGCCCATAGAGATCGCCGTGGGTGATGCCTTGCTGATGCAGGTGCTCCGCCGCCGAAGCAACGCCCTTGGCAATGCGCAGCGCAACGTCTGCCGTGAAGCGCAGGTCATCGGCGTAAACATCCCGCGAACACGTCGCCAGGCTTGGCAACCCGGCGAGGTTGCGAAAGCTCGGATCGATCAATTGCATGACCAAGCCTTGCTGACCGTCGGGGTGGCCGTCGATTCGCCCTTCAACGCGTATCAAATTCGGGTGCAAGCCGGCGGTGATGCACGCGTTCATCTCGTGCAGCGGCGAGCCATCGCTGGTCATCTCACCTTTGTACAACTTCACCGCGACCGGCTCTTCGCTGTGATCGGCACGTTGCCAGATCGCCCGATGAATAACCCCGGAGGCACCTTCGCCCAGCTTCTGCTCCAGACGCAACGCTGACCAGTCAATCAGTGGCGTGGCTTCAAGGGCGGCAGCGGCTTCGGTTTCCAGCGGATTACCGGCGTAGGCGAGCCACGTCAGGCTCGGCAAACTCAGCAGCCATTGCGGCAGCTCGGTGAACTGGTTGACGGAGATGCGCAACAGCTCCAACCGGTGGCATTGGCTCAGCGACGGCGGCAGCGCTTGTAGACGATTGCCAGACAGCATGAGTTTCTGCAGATAGGGGCGTTCGCCCAGTTCGCTCGGCAAGGTTTCGATGCAGTTATCGGTCAGGATCAGCCAGCGCAACAGCGGCGGCAGCGCGACACCGGGAACGTTGACGATGCGGTTGGCCTTGAAACCGATCATCGTCAACGCCGCGCATTGGCCGAGGCAGGCGGGCAGTTCGGTGAACGGGTTGTCGGAGCAGAACAGCACGCGCAGGCGGGTCAGACGGTGCAGATCATCCGGCAGACTGCTCAGATTATTGCCGCTGAGGTTGAGGATTTCGAGGGTGTCGGCCAGCTCGAAAATCTCGCGCGGAAACTCGGTCAGCCCGCACGACAGATCCAGCCGCGTGATGCCCGACAACTCGCCGGCGCGCAATTGAGCAAGGGTATGCATGGAGGTGTTCACTTTAGAAAGAGGACAAGCGCAAGGCGCCGAAATGACCGACATGATAACGGCACCGCAATCCCCTGTGGGAGCGGGCTTGCTCGCGAAGGCGTCGTGTCAGTCAACATCAATAGTGAATGGCTGACTGCATTCGTGAGCAAGCCCACTCCCACAATGGTTTGGCGGTGATTACGGATTCTGCGTCTGGCAATAATCCCCTGTGGGAGCGGGCTTGCTCGCGAAGGCGTCGTGTCAGTCGACATCAATAGTGGATTGTTAACTGCATCGCGAGCAAGCCCACTCCCACAATGGTTTGGCGGTGATTACGGATTCTGCGTCTGGCAATAATCCCGTGTGGGAGCGAGCTTGCTCGCGAAGGCGTTGTGTCAGTCGAAATCAGTGGTGAATAGTTGATTGCCATCGCGAGCAAGCCCGCTCCCACAGGGGGATTTGCGATGTCAGCTAGGCTCGTGGATAACTTGCAATTGCCCCAACCGGCTACGCGTACGCCCCAGATCAATCGCATCGCCGCCCAGGCTTTCGCACAGCGACGACCGGCCAATCAACGTCAGGTGTTTATCCTGGTCGTAAAGCACGTCGATCAAATTAATGAAGCGCTGTTGCGCCGCAATCGAGCAGTCGCCCAGCAGTGGCAAATCATCAATCACCCAGTGGTCGAAACGCCGACACAACTCCAGATAATCCATCACCGCCGTCGGCTGCTCGCACAGGTCATCGAAGGTAAAAGCCACGCTTCTGTCGTCACACCGTCGCGCCCGAAAATGCCGGGTACCGACGGCCAGCGACAATGGCGGGGCATCTTGTGCCGGCAGGTTCAGGGCCATGCGCTGATCGGCCGTACCCGGCCAGACATAATGCCCATGGGTAAATACTTGATGCTCATGATTGCGCGCCAGACTGCGATAATCATGCGGGCCGCCGACTTCCATGACCTGCATGCGCATATTGATCAACTCGATCACCGGTTTGAACCGCGCGTGATAGAGCGGGTTGGGCAGCAAACCTTCAGGCGGATAGTTAGAGGTCACCAGCAGCAGAATCCCGCGCTGGAACAGCGCTTTGAACAGCCGGGTGATGAGCATCGCGTCGCCAATGTCATGCACGTGAAACTCGTCGAAACACAACACCCGACAATCTTGCAGCAACTCATCAAGGGTGGTGGCGAGGGCATCGTCCTGCTCGCGATGGCTGAACATGCCTTGATGCAATTGCGCGAAGAACTGATGGAAGTGCAGCCGCCGCTTCTGCGTAATCGGCAGCGCCTGAAAGAAACCGTCGAGCAGCCAGCTCTTGCCGCGCCCGACCGCGCCGTACAGGTAAAGGCTCGGCGGAGTTTGTGCGGTGGCGCCGAACAGCAGACTGGCCTGTTGCGCCATGCAATCGATGACGCGCTGCTGACTGTGGCTGAGGGTGTAACCCTGCTGGTGCGCCTTGTTGCGGAAATAATCGCGGATCGACTGTGCGCTCGCCTCGTGCCCGGCGCTGGCGCCAATGCCTTTGCCGAACAAGCGGCGCAGCACCGGCCAGCGTTGGCTCAGGTGTGATCGTTTCGGCGGTCGGGCGGGCACTCTGCGGTCACTCCGTATCGGTCATGCCGCCTCCCCGGAGTGCGGCGCGACATTGTAACCAGGCGACGTCAACGGCTTCTACCTCGGGCTGTCGAGGCCGTTCGGTGACAGAACATTTTCCGCGTGTTGCCAACCTTTCGAAACATAACCCGACCGCTCCATGGATCCAATTGACTGGCGCAATCGCCGTGCGTTGCTAACCTGAAACACAGTCACGACAGCGCAAGCCAGTGCTGACAAGGAATGGCGCAGTGAAACAACGAGTGGTCATGGGCCTGCTGGGTGTGCTTGCTGCACCTGCATACGCGGCGGATCTACAGGTCGAAGTGCGAGTCGACGTGCAGCGCGGCTGCCAGTTGATCGGCCAGCAACGCGAGGCCGGGATTGTGCAGCTCGGCGTGCTCGACTTTGGTAGCACCGCGCGCCTCGACGACCCTGACGGGCCATTGAGTGCGGCGCTGACCAATCAACGCTTGCCACGGCTGGAATGCAACCCGGACACGCCTTATCAGATGCGCGTTGACGGCGGTTTGCACGGCGGTATCGGTGAGGTGCGATACATGGCCGGGACGGAGGGCAGCAAGCCGATTCCTTACCGCTTGTATCAGGATGCGGCGCGGCGAGTGCCGCTGGTGGTGGACGTACCGGTCAGCGGGCGGGTGCCGGACACTGGCACGGTGGAGTTGCCGTTGTATGCGCGGATCGAGCGGCTGGCGGAAGTGCCGAAGGTCAGCCGCTATTCGGATTTAGTGAAAGTCACGGTCACCTGGTGATCGCAACGGACAGCAACAACGCAGTGCTCAATGATGAGCGCAATGGATGAAGTCGCTGAAGGAGTAGGGACGGGCGCAATGGCAGGTAAACACTGGATGGTCATGGCAGCAGGTACGCTGGCGCTGCTCGCGGACGATGCGCAAGCAGCGGTCAGCGGGCAGATCCACGCGCGGCTGATCCTGATCGCCGGCTGCGAAGTCACCAATACCTCCAATCCTGCCAGTCCGGTCAGCGATCTCGGCACGCTGGATTTCGGTCAGCAGGGGCCGACCTGGAACGCGCCGATCAAAGCAGCCCTCGACGGCGACACCAGCGGCAAACTCAATGTCGCCTGCAACCCTTCGGTCACCGGTTTCACCGTCACCATCGACGGCGGCACCCATGGCGACGGCAACACCCGGCGCCTGAGCAACGGTCGCCAGACCCTCCCTTATCAGCTGTTTCTCGACCCCTCGGGCGCGCAGAGCTACAGCATCGGCCAACAACACAATTTCGCTGTCACCAGCGCTGCGCAAATACCCATTCCGGTATTTGGCTCGGTGGTGGCGAATACCCGCGCGGTTCCGGCAGGGGTCTACACCGACACCCTGACGGTGACGCTCGACTGGTAACCCCGTAGAGGACGGACACCATGCGTACGTTTGCATCAAGGATAGGTTTGCCGCTGCTCGGTCTGGCGCTGGTTTCCAGTGCCAATGCCGCCACCACGGTCACTGGCCAGATCACCTCCAGCCTGATCCTGATCAGCAGCTGTCAGGTCAACGGCGCCGGTGGCTCCACCGGTCTCAACTTCGGTGCCTTGAACTTCGGCACCGCCAACAGCCTGTTCACCACGGCCACCGGGCAAGTGCTGGGCGGTGGCGGCGGGGCGCTGTCGATTCTGTGCTCCAGCGGCACCACGCCGACGGTAAAAGTGCGCGCCGGTGCCCATGACGGCATGTCGCCGGGCGGCACCCGTGCGTTGTACGACGGCGTGGCGAATTACGTGCCCTACGACTTTTACACCGATGCCGGGCACTCGCAGCTGTTGGCGATCGACGGGACGATCAATCTTGCCGCCAGTACCGGTGTCGCGCAGACCGTGAATATCTACGGTCAGGCCGTGGGCAAGGCCGGTTTGCCGGCCGGCACCTACACCGACACCGTCGCTGTTGAACTGACGTTCTGATGCCATGTTTCGCCATGGCGGCATCGCGTTGCTCCTGCTCTGTGCGGGCAGTGCACCGCTGCCGCTGACGGCGGCGACCAGCCAGAGCTTTCAGGTCAGCGCCACGGTCACGGCGGGGTGCCTGGTGGTGGGCGGGGTGTCGAACTATGGCGGGCTGAATTTCGGTTCGCGCTCGGCCCTGGCTACCGGCACGGTGCAGGTCGCACTGAGTGGCGGCGTGCAGTTGCAATGCACGCCGGGGGTGACGTTGAACATGAGCGTCGACGGCGGCCAGTACAACAGCAGTGGCCGGCACCTGCAGGTCAACAGCGGCAGCGCGCGAGTGGCGTACACGCTGTTCCGCGATGCGGCGTACAGCCAGAGTCTGGGCATCGGCCAGAGCGTGGCAGTGGCGTACAGCGATGCAAACAACATCCGCCTGCCGATTTACGGTCAGGTGCAATTGCCGGGCAATCAGCCTGGGGGGACGTACAGCGATGTGTTGCAGGTGCAACTGTCGTGGTGAGGCGAGGTTTGATGTGCCGACAAGGAGCAGGTTTATGGGGGCAGTTACGTTCATGCGGCGCGCGGTGTTGGCGCTGTTCACGCTCGGGGCAGGTTATGCGCACGCCGCCAGTTCGGTGTTGATCTGGCCGATCGATCCGGTGCTGGAGGCTGATCAACAGGCCAGCGCGTTGTGGCTGGAAAATCGCGGCACTGAAACCGCCAACCTGCAGATCCGCGTGTTCGGCTGGAGCCAGAACGGTTACGAGGAGCAATACCAGAACCAGCGCGATGTGATCGGCAGCCCGCCGGTGGCGAAGATCGAGCCGGGTCAGAAACAACTGGTGCGTCTGACCCGCACCAAGGACGTGCCGCCCGGGCAGGAACTGGCCTACCGAATCATCATCGACGAAATCCCGTCCGCACAACCGCCCAGTGCTGAAGGTGGCAAAACAGCGGCGGCGATTCGTTTTCAGATGCGCTATTCGGTACCGCTGTTCGCTTACGGCGTCGGTCTGTGGAGCAAAGAAGACAGCACCCGCCAGCGTGATCCCAAGGGCATTGGTTTACCGCAACTGAGTTGGCGCACGGTGGCGGTGGATGGCCGGCCGTATGTCGAAGTGCGCAATCAAGGTGCGGTGCATGCGCGGTTGACGGATGTCGCGATCAAACAGGGTGGGCAGAACAAACCGCTGGCGGAAGGCTTGCTCGGCTACGTGCTACCGGGCGCGGTGATGCGCTGGCCGGCACCGGGAGGTCTGGCGGGGGATTCGGCGTTGCAGGTGCGGGTGAATGGCGGGGCGCAGGTACAGAGCATTACCCCGGCGAAGTGAATCTGACCCGGTGTCATGCCGGGAACTCTGTGGCTATGGGATTTACCTGTGGCACTTGAACCCTGTGGTGAGGGGATTTAGCGAAACGTCGCACCGCCCCGATGGGCTGCGAAGCGGCCCCGTTTTTCCCGGTTGCATCGAGTTGCCAGGATTGACGACTGCTGCGCAGCCGGTCGGGGATAAATCCCCTCACCACAAAGGTTGGGTCAAGCCAGAAATAGATGTGTCAGGCCCATCGCAGTATCAGGAGGATTCAGTCCATTGACGGACGTAAAGCGCGTATGAGCCGAGGATGGGCTCGCCGTATTCAGCGTCCGTTGTGGCATCTCACCGGCGCGTGCTGCCTGGTGTTCGTTCAACCGTCCGGGGCCGGCGAACTGCCGCCACCGCCCAGCGGCATGGAGGCCGTCAGCGATGCACAGTTGTTTCTCGAACTGGTGGTCAACCAGATGAATACCGGGCAAGTGGTGGCAGTGCAGCAGCGCGGCGGGCGCCTGTTCTTACCCGCCACGGCGCTGCGTGAAACCGGTATGAAACTGCCTGAAAACATCAGCACTGAAGTCGACCTCGACAGCCTGCCCGGTCTGCACAGCGAATACGACAGCGTCGGTCAACGCTTGCTGCTCAACGTGCCGCCGGAATGGCTGCCAGAACAGTTCATCGGTAATCGCCAAGCCTATCCGCGCACTCCGGCGCTGAGCAGTTTCGGCGCGTTGTTCAACTATGACCTCTACCTCAACGACACCGACGATGCCGGCACCTATTTAGCGGCGTGGAACGAAGTGCGCCTGTTCGACAGTTGGGGCACGTTGTCCAACACCGGGCAATATCGACGCACGTTGTCCGGTGATTCAGTCAGCACGCTGGACAACGGTTACCTGCGTTACGACACCACCTGGCGTTATTCCGATGACGAGCGAATGCTCACTTACGAGGCCGGCGACGTGATCAGCGGCGCCTTGCCTTGGAGCAGTTCGGTGCGTCTCGGTGGCGTGCAGTTCTCGCGGGACTTCGCCGTGCGCCCGGATCTGGTCAGCTATCCGTTGCCGCAATTTGCTGGCGAAGCGGCGGTGCCGTCCTCGGTCGATCTATTTATCAACGGCTACAAATCCAGCAGTGCCGAACTGCAACCGGGGCCGTACACGCTGACCAACATTCCGTTCATCAACGGCGCGGGCGAAGCCGTGGTGGTGACCACGGATGCGTTGGGTCGACAGGTGTCGACCACGGTGCCGTTCTATGTCACCAGCAGCTTGTTGCAAAAAGGCTTGAGCGATTTTTCCGTGGCCGCCGGTTCCCTGCGTCGCGATTACGCTTTGAAGGATTTCAACTACGGCCCCGGCGTAACCTCCGGCAGCCTGCGCTACGGCGTCAGCGACAGTTTTACCCTGGAAAGCCACGCTGAAGCCTCCGACTCGCTGACCCTCGGTGGCCTCGGCGGCAATCTGCGGCTGGGCAATTTCGGCGTGCTCAACAGCGCCATGAGCCAAAGCCGTTTCGATGGCGAGGGCGGTCAGCAATTGAGCCTCGGCTATCAGTACAGCAATCAGCGTTTCAGCTTTTCCTATCAGCGCCTGCAACGCCACGATCAATACGCTGACCTGACCGTGGTCGACACGCCCTACATCAGTCTCAGTCGGCGCAGTGAACAGGCGACCCTCAGCGTTAACCTCGACCGTTGGGGCAGCCTCGGCGCTGGCTATTTCGATGTGCGCGCGGCGGACGATTCCCGTACACAATTGCTCAACCTGAGCTGGAGCAAACCGCTGTGGCGCAACAGCAGTTTCTACCTGTCAGCCAACCGCGAAATCGGCGACAGCAACTGGGCGGTGCAGGCGCAAGTGGTGATTCCGTTCGATTTACGCGGCAGCCTGGCGATCAGCACCGAGCGCAGCAAAACCGGGCAGAGCCAGCAGCGGGTCAACTACAGCCGCGCGGTGCCGACCGAGGGCGGCGTAGGTTTCAATCTGGGTTACGCCAAGGGCGATGGCCCGGACTATCGACAGGCCGACGTGACTTGGCGTCTACAATCGGTGCAGTTGCAGGCCGGGGTCTACGGTTCGTCCGACGCCGAAACCCGTTGGGCCGATGCCAGTGGTTCGCTGGTGTGGATGGACAAACAAGTGTTCGCCGCCAACCGCATCGACGATGCTTTTGTTGTGGTCAGTACTGATGGCTTTTCCAACATTCCGGTGCGCTACGAGAATCAGCAGGTCGGCGAAACCGACAAGAACGGCCATTTGCTGGTGCCGTGGAGCAGCGCCTATTACCGCGGCAAATACGAGATCGATCCGCTCAACCTGCCGCCAAATGTGCGCAGCCCCAACGTCGAACAGCGTATTGCCGTGCGGCGTGGCAGTGGTTATCTGCTGGAGTTTCCGCTGACGCGGGTGATTGCCGCGAGCATCGTGCTGGTCGACGCACAGAAACGCGAACTGCCGTTGGGCGCGGGTGTGCTGCACGAGCAGAGTGGTGCGCGGACGGTGGTGGGCTGGGATGGCCTGGTCTATCTGGAAAATCTCGAAGCGCAGAATTCCCTGCAAGTGACGTTGGCCGATGGCAGCACCTGTCGAGTGCAATTCCCGGTCGATATGCAGCAGAACCAAGTGCCGCTGATCGGCCCGCTGGTGTGCCAATGACGGTTGCACGGATGTTTTTGTGGCTCGCGCTGATGCTGCCGGGGGCGGCGCAGGCGTTGTGCTCGGTGGTGGGGACGACCCCAGCGTCATTCGGTTCGATCAGTTCGATCGCCGTGCGCACCACCTCTCAACCCAGTTCGACATTGAATGGCGGGTTGAGCTGCACCGGATCGCTGCTGTCCTTGCTGACCAGCAACGACCACTTCTGGGGCACCGTGTCCTCGACCCAAAGCGGTCTGGTCGGGCCGACCGGCGACGTCATCAGTTACACGATTTACGCCAACAACAGCACCAGCTACCCGCTGACCCGTGGCACCGCTTACGACTTCGCCCGCAACGGCATCATTGATGCCTTGGGCCTGCTCAACGGCACGACGCCGAAAACCGTGCCGCTGTATTTGGGCACAACCATTGGCAGCAACGTCGCCGCCGGGGTCTACACCGAGACGCTGAGCATTTTCTGGAACTGGAATTACTGTTCGGGGATCGGCATTGGTGCGATCTGCATCGGCCGCGATATCAACAACGCTACGACCACGTTGACGGTGAACCTGACTGTATCCAATGACTGCACAATCACCGCGCCGAACATCGCCTTCGGTAGCGCGCCAGTGATTAGTGCGTTCACCCCGGTGAGCGGGCAGACCATTAATCTGGCGTGCACCAAGGGCAGCGCTTACACCGTGGGCTTGAGCGACGGGCAGAATGCAGTAAGCGTGGGCGGGCGGCGGCGGATGATTTCCGGCAGCAATTATCTGGCCTACGACATTTTCAAAAGCGCCGGGACAACGCGCTGGGGCAGTGTCGGCACGGCACGTCGGTCGAGCACCGATGCCGAGGTCAACCCCGGCAACGGACTGGGCACAGGCAGCCAGATCTTCAACTACAACGCAAAAATCTACACCGACCAGACCACGCCGCCGGCGGGCACGTATCTGGATAACGTAGTGCTCGACGTCGGTTTCTGAAGCAGCGTACCTCTGTAGGAGCTGTCGAGTGAAACGAGGCTGCGATCTTTTGCCCCTGACTTTTTGAAAGCAAGATCAAAAGATCGCAGCGTGCCGCAGCTCCTACATGACATCAGAATGGCAGTGATGGCTTGAGTTCGATCGGGCTCACCACCGCATAGTTGTACCCGCCACCGGACCAGTACTCAGCCTGCAAATCCCCGTCACTGCGGCTACCGCGCGGCAAAAAGGTGTTCTTCGGCCCCGGCGGGCGCACGTAGAAACTCACTTTGTGCCCGCTGCCATCCTCATACAGCACCATCGCCGCCGGGCCTTCGTCGGTGCTCAGCAGGCGCCCGCTGACCGGTTCAAACCCGGCCGCTTTCAGATTTGGCAAACGGCTGGCCTGATTGAAATATCGATCGAGCCAGCGCTGCATGTCGCCGTCACTGTCGACCTTGTAATCCGCCGGCAACATGCCTTTTTGCGCAATCAATCGATAGGCCTGAAGGGCGTCGGTCATCGGCAACATGGAAGAACGCACAAGGGTCATTTCCCGTGCCTGCCAACCACTGAAACCACCGATGCTGACCGCGATCAGCAACATCGCCGCACTGGCCAGATGGCGCCGAGACTGGCGTTGGCGGCGCTGACGAATCAGTGCCGGGTCAAGCTCCGGATTGGCCGGTTGCTGCAATGCGCCGCTGAGGGCCGCGCGCAGTTGCTGGGCGTCCTGTTGCCAGGCGCGCACCTGCGCGGCTTCATCCGGGTGAGCGGCCAGCCAGGTTTCCAGCACACGCCGGTCGGCGTCGCTGAGCTGGTGGTCGATGTAGGCGTGCAAATCACGCTCGCTGGGAGGCAGGCTGATCATTTGAGTATCCGCAAAGAAGGGCTGCTGATTTCGCCGTCGCTGAGTTGGCGCAAGGCCTGGCGGGCGCGGGACAGGCGCGACATCACGGTGCCGATCGGGGCGCCAAGAATCTCGGCGACCTCTTTATAAGTCAGGCCCTCGACCGAGACCATCAGCAGCAGGGCGCGCTGTTCGGTGGGCAGTCGGTCGAAGGCTTGCAGGGTCGATTGGGCGATTACCGTGCGTTCGACCGAGGGTTCGGCGTCGTCACGTCCGGTGAAAAATTCGAGCATTCGCGCATAGCGCCGGGAGCGGCGGTGGGCGTCGAGAAATTGCCGATAGAGGATCGCAAACAGCCAGGCACGCAGGTCGCCGTCGGCGCGTTTATCGCCCCAGCTCGACAGGGCGCGCTCCAGGCTCGCCTGCACCAGATCGTCTGCGCTGCTGCTGTTGCGCGTCAACGACACGGCAAAGCGGCGCAATCTGGGAATGATTTCTCTCAACTGTTCGTCGAATTCGCTCATGAAGTTCTGCTAGTCACTACGCTGTGGACTAGGGAGACGTCCGCCGTGGCAGGTTATTCCACGTTCGGAAAAATAAATACCGGGCTGTGGAATAAACCCCGACGGGGCGCGTCTTGCTGATTCTTCCTACTCGTGGCCGATGGCCCTGGAGTCGTTCATGGTTGATCGCTCATCCCCCAACGCTGCCCCGCCCGAAAGGCCGCAGCGCCCGCCCTTGAGTGCCGCGAGCCTGATCTTGCGTCTGGGCGGCATCGCCGTGGTGGTCGCCGCCGTAGCCGGGGCGTTTGCCTACGTGCATGGCAACTTTGACCCACAACGTCTGACGCCGAAAGCGCTGGTCGATGTGCTGGAAAAGAACAACGGCGTGCATCCGGGATTTCGCCGTAATCATGCCAAAGGCGTCTGCGTGATCGGCCATTTCGAGAGCAGCGGCGAGGCGCGGGTGTTCTCCACCGCCCAGGTGTTCAATGATCCGAGTACCCCGGTGGTCGGGCGTTTCGCACTGCCGGCGGGCAACCCTTATGCGCCGGACAGCAGCGTGCCGATTCGCAGTCTGGCGCTGCGTTTCACTCAGGCCAACGGGCAGCAGTGGCGCACCGGGATGAACAGCATGCCGGTGTTCCCGGTCGGCACGCCCGAGGCGTTCTATCAGTTGCAACAGGCGCAGTCGCCGGATCCCGCGACGGGCAAACCGGATCCGAGCAAGGTGCCAGCGTTTTTCGCCTCGCACCCGGAAGCGGTGCCGTTTTTGACGTGGGTGAAAACCGCCAAGCCGTCGGCCAGTTACGCCACGGAAACCTATAACAGCGTCAACGCGTTTTATCTGGTCGACGCCAGCGGCAAAAAGCACGCCGTGCGCTGGAGCATGACGCCGTTGGCGCAGGATGCAGCGGGGGCGACGGCACCTGAGGGCGGCGATTTTCTTGAGAAGGATCTGGTGCAGAAACTGGCCGCCGCGCCGCTGCGGTTTCAGTTGAATATCACCTTGGCCAATCCTGAGGATCCGGTCAACGACGCCAGTAAAACCTGGCCGGCGGGGCGCAAAGTGGTCAACGCCGGCACCTTGGTGCTGGAGAAAACCCAGCCACAACTCAGTGGCGAGTGCCGCGACATCAACTACGACCCGCTGGTGTTGCCGGCCGGGATTCAAGGCACCGCCGATCCGTTGCTCGCCGCGCGCTCCGCCGGTTACGCCGATTCTTACCTGCGTCGCACCAGCGAAGTCAGCCAGTTGCCCGCCGCCAAACAGGAGGCTCGCCCATGAGAACTCAACCGACGCATTTCGTATTGTTGGCGCGACTGCTGCACTGGCTGATGGCGCTGATGATCATCGCCATGCTGTTTATTGGCGCGGGCATGGTGACGTCTGTTTCAGAGCGGCATGAATGGCTGATCCATCTGCACAAGCCGTTGGGCATTGCGATTCTGGTATTGGTTGTCGTGCGTCTGCTGGTGCGTTTGACCACGCGCCAACCCCCTTTGCCAGCGGATCTGCCGGACTTTCAGGTGTTGGCGGCCAAGGCTTCGCATCTGTTGTTGTACGCGTTGATGCTGGTGTTACCGCTGCTCGGTTGGGCGATGATCAGCGCTTCTGGCGAACCGGTGATGCTCAGCACCACGCTGCAGTTGCCGTCGATTGTGCCGGCCGATGCGCAGTTGTTTGCGTTGCTGCGCAAGGCCCATGGTTATCTGGCGTACCTGCTGTTTCTGACGGTGCTGCTGCACCTGGCGGCGGCGTTGTTTCATGGCTGGGTGCGCCGCGATGAAGTACTCGACAGCATGTTGCGCGGTCGCGATCGTCATTGATCGAGTCAGGGGGCGGGCCGGCGCGTAAAGCTACGGCCTGAAGCAAAAGATCGCAGTCAGGCTGCGATCTTTTGGTTAAGCGGAGGAGGGGATCAGCGCAGGGTGTCGACCATGTCGGCGATGGTGGTCAGCACGTCTTTGCCCAATTGTTTCGAGCGCTTGCCCGACCAGCCGGTTTCTTTGTCGGGATGGTCGTCGTGATCCTTGAACGGCATTTCCAGGGTCAGCGACAGGCAGTCGTATTTCTGGCCGACGCTGTTGCAAGCCAGGGTCATGTTGGCCTGGCCCGGTTCGTCGCGAACATAGCCGTACTTGGTCTGGAAGTCTTTGGTGGTGTGCTTGAGGTGACTGCGGAAGTGTTCTTCAAGCTTCTCGATGCGCGGCGTGTAACCCGGATTGCCTTCGCAACCGGCGGTGAACACGTGAGGGATTTCCTCGTCACCGTGTGCGTCAAGGAACAGATCGACGCCGTACTTTTCCATTTGCTGCTGTACGAAAAGTACCTCGGGGCTGACTTCCTGACTGGCGTTCTGCCAGGCGCGGTTCAAATCCTGGCCCATGGCGTTGGTGCGCAGGTGGCCGTGGAAAGCGCCGTCCGGGTTCATGTTCGGCACCAGATACAGATCGGCACTGGCCAGCAGCTTGTTCAGCACCGGATCTTCGTGACGTTCCAGACGTTCGATGATGCCTTCCATGAACCATTCGGCCATGTGCTCGCCGGGGTGTTGCTGGGCGATGATCCAGACTTTGCGCTGGCCTTCAGCGCCGCTGCCTTTGCGCAGCAACTGGATGTCGCGGCCTTCGACGCTTTTGCCCGTGGCGAGCAGTTCAGTGCCGGCCTTGTTCAGCGCCTGCTCGATCAGCCAGTCGTGACGGCCACGGCTGTACGGTTCGAAGTAGGCGAACCAGGCGTGGGTCTGCGTGGCTTCGAGGCAGAAGCGCAAGCAATCGCCTTCGAAAATGGTTGGTACGCGGAACCAGTTGACGTGATCGTAGGAGGCCACGGCTTGATAGCCATCCCAGGCTTTGTTGTACGAGGACTGGCTGGCGTTGTTCAGGCGGAACCAGTGTTCCTGACCGACGTGCAAGCCGCTGGCCTTGAAGTGGAACCACTGAAAATGGGCGCTGCGCGTGTCCGGGCGGATAGCCAGAACCGGGCTGAGCGGATTGCTGATGTCGATGACTTGGATGTTGCCGCTGTCGAAATTGGCGCTGATGTCGAACGAAGATTTGGCCACGGTCATATCGGTTCCTGATCAGGATTGTTATGGCCGATACTTTACACAAGATTGGGCTGAAACCGAGGGGAATTGCGGGGTTGTGGCGGGGGCGTCCTCCATGACGCGGAGGCAGCTTAGAGATTATGCGATTGATTCTCAAGTGCTATTTGTCGTTAGTTTGCCCCAATGCGGCCGGGCTTGGCTTGCCAATCGATATTCTTTTGATATTATCCGCGCCATCGAATTTGCAGCACCTAAAGACTTCATTAGCCTGAAGCCACAAGCCCGAAAAACGGGTAAAAAAAAGACCCGGAAAAAATCCGGGTCAAAAACCGTGATTAGCCTGATGAGGAGATAGTCCAGAAGACCGACCTAAGGTCTCTGGTCCATCGACTGATCTCGCGACCAGCTGCATGCAATAATAATCATTATCATTTGCAAGTCAAATGTTTTTATCTGCGCGATTGGAAAATTCTTTCCCATCCGTTCGAACCCCCGTTCCTCAGACTTCATCGCCATCCAGCGAGTGGTCGACCATCGCCCGCGCCATATCCACCATGTGCACCACTGAAAATGCCAGATCGCGACTCGCGCCTTGCAGGTTTTCGGCTGCCTTGAACGCGGTGGCGGCGGCGCAACGTAATAAATCCGAAGCGTGTACCAGGGCCTCTTCGCCGCTGACATGCCGGTTGACGTCGAAAAAACGCTCATCGACCTCGGGTGTCGACACAGTTGGTTTCAAGTAATAGTCGAGCGCTCGTTGCGCTGCGGCGTTGCCTTGGGGCGAGGTGAACGTGGTGTCCATTTGCAGGTCGGGCAAGTCTTTGCTGCTGATGTTCATGATGAAGGGCCACTCCTTGTTTGATTAACTGTCCGTGCGATCAGCATAGTACGATGCGTAGTTGTGACCAGAATTTAAATACGACAATTTGTGTTTTGCTGGCCGAAGGCGTCACGCGTAAGGTGCCGCACATGGATAAATGGATTGAGTTGGTCAAGGCCAAAATGAGTGAACTCAAAATCACTCAAACAGAGCTCGGAGAGCGTGTTGGCATGTCCCAGGGCGGCATCGGCCATTGGCTGAACAAACGTCGTGAACCGGGCGTCGCGGAGATGAACCGCGTGCTGCAAGCGCTGGGCATGGATTTTCTCGAAGTGGCGATGGTCATTCGCGAGCCGCAGCCTGCGGCGGACGACGACATGCCGCTGACGCAGAAATACAACCCTTACTTTCGCTACCCGGTGAGCGACTGGAGCGCGCCACTGCAGGCGCGTGAAAGCGCGCCGCAGCCCTACGGCAAACACGAGGACAGGCAACGCTTCGAGCTGACGGATTATCACGCTCGCGGCGCCGCGTTCTGGCTGAGGGTGTCAGGCGATTCGATGACCGCGCCCAAAGGCACGAGCATCCCCGAAGGCATGCTGATTCTGGTCGATCCGGAGGCAGAGGCAGTCCCCGGCAAACTGGTGATCGCCCAGTGGTCGGACAGCCATGAGGCGATTTTTCGCAAGCTCGACGAAGAGGGCGGCCAGCGTTACCTGATACCGCTCAATCCGACGTGGCCGAAAGCCTTGTTCACCGAGGAGTGTCGAATCCTCGGCGTGGTGGTGCAGGCAACGGCGCGCTTCTAGTCAGACCGATCCTCGCTTGGCGTAGGATCGGTCTATTTATTCACACTGCTTCCAGTTCAACCAAAGCGCTGCCTTCGCCGACCATTTCACCTTCCTGGCAATACAGCGCTTTGATCACCCCGGCATGCGGCGCACGGATGCTGTGCTCCATCTTCATCGCTTCCAGCACCACCAGTTGCGCACCGGCTTCAACCGATTGCCCGGCCTCGACCAAGACCCGCACGATGCTGCCGTTCATCGGTGCCGTCAGACCGCCCTGATGACTGTTACTGGCTTCCACCGCACTGATCGGGTCGTAAGCTTCGACGCGACGCAACTCGCCTTCCCATTGCAGATACAGCGCATCGCCCTGACGAATAGCCCGCAAGGTACGACGCACGCCTTCGTGTTCAACAACCAGCGAATCGCCCAGCAGTTTTGCATCGCCGCCAGCCCCCAGCGTCAACGCCCGATCCTGCCCCTCGCAACTCAAATGCAGGGTAATTTCCCGAGGCAAACCCGCGCGCAATCCGCTGTTCCGCGACCACGGTGAGGCAGCATCATCCGCCCGCACAACGTTCGGCAAACTCTGCGCAAACGCCTGCGCCGCCGCCTGCCAGAACCCGTCACTCAATTCGCTCGGCGCTGGCAGCAATTGCTCCTGATAGCGCGGAATAAACCCGGTATCCAGTTCCGCCGCCGCAAATGCCGGATGCGCGATGATCCGTCGCAGAAAGTTGATGTTGGTCTTCAACCCGCCAATCGCAAATTCATCGAGCATGCTCAACAAACGCAGGCGTGCCTGTTCACGATCCTCGCCCCAGGCAATCAGCTTGCCGAGCATCGGGTCGTAGAACGGCGAAATCTCATCACCTTCCTCAACCCCGCTGTCCACTCGACGCCCAGGCCCTTCGGCAGACTCTCGATACAAATCCAGACGCCCGGTGGCCGGTAGGAAATCATTCGAAGGGTCTTCGGCATACAAGCGCACTTCGATCGCGTGGCCATTGAGTGGCACCTGCTCTTGGGTGATCGGCAGCGCTTCACCCCGCGCCACGCGAATCTGCCAGGCGACCAGATCCAGACCAGTGATCGCCTCGGTCACCGGGTGTTCAACTTGAAGGCGCGTGTTCATCTCCATAAAGAAGAATTCGCCACGCGCATCAAGCAGAAACTCCACCGTGCCGGCGCCGACATAACCGATCGCCTGCGCCGAACGCACAGCCGCTTCACCCATCGCCCGCCGCAGTTCAGCGGACAGGCCCGGTGCTGGCGCCTCTTCGACGACTTTCTGATGCCGCCGCTGAATCGAGCAATCACGCTCATTCAGGTACAGGCAATTGCCATGCTGATCGGCGAACACCTGAATTTCGACGTGACGCGGTTTCAGCAGATATTTCTCCACCAGCATCCGCGAATCGCCGAATGACGACTGCGCTTCACGCTGAGCGGAGGCGAGTGCTTCGGCGAGCTGGCCGACCTCTTCAACGACTTTCATGCCTTTGCCGCCGCCGCCCGCCGTGGCTTTGAGCAGCACCGGATAACCGATGCGTTCGCAGGCAGCACGGAAGGTCTCGAGATCCTGCGCTTCGCCGTGATAACCCGGCACCAGAGGCACGCCGGCAGTTTCCATCAACGCCTTGGCCGCCGATTTGCTGCCCATCGCGTCGATGGCCGAGGCCGGTGGGCCGAGGAAAATCAGCCCTGCCGCTTCAATCGCACGGGCGAACCCGGCGTTCTCCGACAGAAAGCCATACCCCGGATGAATCGCCTGCGCGCCGCTGGCCTTGGCCGCCGCGATCAGTTTGTCGATTTGCAAATAACTGTCAGCCGCTTTGCTGCCGCCGAGATCGACGCGGATATCCGCTTCACGGCTGTGCCGCGCCTCGCGGTCGGTGGCGCTGTGCACGGCGACCGTGGTCAGGCCCAGCGCTTTGGCGGTGCGCATCACGCGGCAAGCGATTTCGCCACGGTTGGCCACCAGCAGGGTGGTGAGAACGGGTGCGCTCATCAACGCGGCTCCTTGGTGGTGGTTTCGGCTTGCCAGCTCGGCGGACGTTTTTGCAGAAAGGCCCGCAGACCTTCCTGACCTTCCGGACTGACGCGGATGCGGGCGATGGCATTTTCGGTGTAGCGGCGCAGCGCCGGGGTCAGCGCGCCGTTGCCGACTTCACGCAACAAATCCTTGCTGGCGCGCATGGCGGCGGGGCTGTTGAGCAGCAGATTATTGATCCACTGTTCGACCTGTTGCTCCAGTTCAGCGGCCGGATAGCTGTCGGACAACAAACCGATTTCCCGTGCCCGTTGACCGCCAAACCGTTCAGCGGTCAGCGCATAACGGCGCGCCGCGCGCTCGCCAATGGCTTGTACGACGAACGGGCTGATCACCGCTGGCGCCAGACCGATGCGCACTTCCGACAGGCAGAATTGCGCGTCGTCGGCACCGATCGCCATGTCGCAGCAACTGATCAAACCCAGCGCGCCCCCGAATGCCGCGCCTTGCACCACGGCCACGGTGGGGATTTTCAGCTTGGCGAGGTTGTACATCAGCTCGGCGAGCTCGCGGGCGTCGTCGAGGTTGGTGTGGTAATCGAGCTCGGCCGATTGCTGCATCCACGCCAGATCGGCGCCGGCGCTGAAGTGCTTGCCACGCCCGCGCACCAGCAGGAAACGCAGGCTGGCGTCACTGGCAACTTTGTCGAGGGCGAGGATCAGTTCGCGGATCATCTCGGCGTTGAACGCGTTGTTTTTCTCTGGGCGGTTGAGCCACAGCGTCGCGAAACCGCGCGGGTCGTTTTGCAGTTCGAGGGTGTTGAAGTCGCTCATATTCATCCGTCTCCACGGTTCTTGTAGGAGCAAGGCTTGCCCGCGAAAGTAGTCATTCCACCATTGATGTGACTGACACATCGCCTTCGCGGGCAAGCCTTGCTCCTACAGGATCGAATCACATCCGGAACACGCCGAAGCGGCTCGGTTCGATTGGCGCGTTCAGCGACGCGGACAAGGCCAGGGCCAGCACATCGCGGGTCTGCGCCGGGTCGATGACGCCGTCGTCCCACAGCCGTGCGCTGGAATAGTAGGGGTGACCCTGCTCTTCATACTGGTCGAGGATCGGTTGCTTGATCTCGGCTTCCTGCTCGGCACTGAAGCTTTGGCCACTGCGTTCAGCCTGCTCGCGTTTGACCTGCACCAGCACGCCGGCCGCCTGTTCGGCGCCCATCACGCCGATCCGCGCATTCGGCCACATCCACAGAAAACGCGGATCGTAAGCGCGTCCGCACATGCCGTAGTTACCGGCGCCGAAACTGCCGCCGATGATCACGGTGAATTTCGGCACCTTGGCGCAAGCCACGGCCGTCACCAGTTTCGCGCCGTGCTTGGCGATGCCACCGGCCTCGTATTTCTGACCGACCATGAAGCCGGTGATGTTTTGCAGGAACAGCAGCGGAATGCCGCGCTGGCAGGCCAGTTCGATGAAGTGCGCGCCTTTCTGCGCGGCTTCGGCGAAGAGGATGCCGTTGTTCGCCAGAATCGCGATCGGGTAACCGTGCAGATGCGCAAAACCGCAAACCAGCGTGGTGCCGAACAGCGCTTTGAACTCATCGAACACCGAACCGTCGACCAGTCGTGCAATCACTTCGCGCACGTCGAACGGCTGCTTGGCGTCCGCCGAGACCACGCCGTACAACTCATCGTTCGCGTACAGCGGCGCAATCGGTGCACGCTGTTGCACTTCGCCGAGCTTGCGCCAGTTGAGGTTGGCCACGCTGCGGCGGGCGAGGGCGAGGGCGTGTTCGTCACTCTCGGCGTAGTGGTCGGCAACCCCGGAAATCTTGCAGTGCACGTCGGCCCCGCCGAGGTCTTCGGCGCTGACTACTTCACCGGTCGCGGCTTTCACCAACGGCGGGCCGGCGAGGAAAATCGTCGCCTGATTGCGCACCATGATCGCTTCGTCGGCCATCGCCGGCACGTAAGCGCCGCCCGCAGTGCACGAGCCCATGACCACGGCGATTTGCGGAATGCCCATCGCGCTCATGTTGGCCTGGTTGAAGAAGATCCGCCCGAAGTGCTCGCGATCCGGGAACACTTCGTCCTGACGCGGCAGGTTGGCGCCGCCGGAGTCGACCAGATAGATGCACGGCAGACGATTCTGCTGCGCGATGGTTTGTGCGCGCAGATGTTTTTTCACAGTCAGCGGGTAGTACGAGCCACCCTTAACCGTCGCGTCGTTGGCGACGATCATGCATTCGACGCCTTCGACCCGGCCGATCCCGGCAATCACACCGGCCGCCGGCACGTCTTCGCCATACACAGCGTGGGCGGCCAGTTGGCTGATCTCCAGAAACGGTGAACCCGGATCGAGCAAACGGTTGATGCGTTCACGCGGCAGCAATTTGCCCCGTGAAGTGTGGCGTTCCTGAGCTTTCGCGCCACCACCCTGCGCCACTTGGGCGAGCAGGGTGTGCAGGGCGTCGACCTGTTTGAGCATCGCCGCGCTGTTGGCGGTGAACTCCGCTGAACGAGGATTGAGCTGTGTATGCAGAATCATGGCTTACTCCGTAAGCAGCTACGAGTTGCAAGCTTGGAGCGGCAAGTTAAAGCTGTTCTCTTGCAGCTTGAAACTTGCAGCTCGCAGCTGACGAAATTTATTTCGTTTCGTTGAAGAGTTCGCGACCGATCAGCATGCGACGGATCTCACTGGTGCCAGCGCCGATTTCGTACAGCTTGGCGTCGCGCAGCAGGCGGCCCGCCGGGAATTCGTTGATGTAACCGTTACCACCGAGAATCTGGATCGCGTCGAGGGCCATTTGTGTAGCGCGCTCAGCGGTATAAAGGATTACGCCGGCGGCGTCTTTACGCGTGGTTTCGCCACGCTCGCAGGCTTGGGCAACGGCATACAGATAAGCTCGGCTGGCGTTGAGTTGGGTGTACATGTCGGCGACTTTGCCCTGGATCAGCTGGAACTCGCCGATGCTTTGGCCGAACTGTTTACGGTCGTGAATGTACGGCACGATCAGGTCCATGCACGACTGCATGATCCCGGTCGGGCCGCCAGAGAGTACGACGCGCTCGTAATCGAGGCCGCTCATCAACACTTTCACACCACCGTTGAGCACGCCGAGGATGTTTTCTTCCGGCACTTCGACGTCATCGAAGAACAGCTCGCAAGTGTTGGAGCCGCGCATGCCGAGCTTGTCGAACTTGTTGCTGCGGCTGAAGCCTTTCCAGTCGCGCTCGACGATGAATGCGGTGATGCCGTGCGGGCCTTTTTCCAGATCGGTTTTGGCGTAGATCACGTAAGTGTTGGCGTCGGGGCCGTTGGTGATCCAGGTTTTGCTGCCGTTGAGGACGTAACGGTCGCCGCGTTTGTCGGCGCGCAATTTCATCGAGACCACGTCGGAACCGGCATTCGGTTCGCTCATCGCCAATGCGCCGACGTGCTCGCCGCTGATCAGTTTCGGCAGGTACTTGGTTTTCTGTTCGTGGTTACCGTTGCGATTGATCTGGTTGACGCAGAGGTTCGAATGCGCGCCGTAGGACAGCGCCACCGAAGCCGAGCCACGACTGATTTCTTCCATCGCCACGACGTGTGCCAGGTAACCGAGGCCAGCACCGCCGTACTCTTCCGGCACGGTAATGCCGAGCAGGCCCATGTCGCCGAATTTGCGCCACATGTCGGCGGGGAACAGGTTGTCGCTGTCGATCTGCGCCGCACGCGGAGCGATCTCCTTGGCGACAAAGGACTGAACCTGATCGCGCAGCATGTCGATGGTTTCACCGAGGGCAAAATTCAGGGATGGATAGCTCATGGGTCACCTTTTGGCTTTTTTGTAGGGTGGGGAGGGCGGTCACTCGGCTCTCACCTTTACGTTAACGTAAGCCTGTGACGAATGGCTGTCAATCACCCTTTACGTTAACGTCAACTTGAGCGAGAGTAGGGGCAGTTCAAGATTGAAAAAGGATCGCTTTTTTGTGGGAGCGGGCTTTTGTGGTGAGGGGATTTATCCCCGTTCGGCTGCAAAGCAGTCGTGAAATCTGTAAATCTGATTTGTCAGGAGATATGCAGGGGCGGCTTCGCCACCCATCGGGGATAAATCCCCTCGCCACATAGGCCAACCACAAAGCTCTCCACAAAAAGTGCAATCCGGTAAACCCACTAATAAAGACAATAGGGGTCGTCATGGATCAACCCAGTGCAAACCCGCGGCGCAGCTACACCCGTGGCTCACAGAACAAAGCCTTGCTGGCGATGACCATCGGGCAGAAGTTCGATCACACCGTCGCGCAATATCCCGACGGCGAAGCGCTCGTCGTGCGCCATCAGCAGTTGCGTTATTCCTGGCGACAACTGGCCGATGCCGTCGATCTGCACGCCAGAGCGCTGCTCGCCCTGGGTTTACAGGCCGGCGATCGCCTCGGCATCTGGGCACCGAACTGCTCTGAGTGGTGCATCACCCAATTCGCCACGGCGAAAATCGGTGTAATCCTGGTCAACGTCAACCCGGCCTACCGCAGTTCCGAACTGGAATACGTGCTCAAACAATCCGGCTGCCAATGGCTGGTCTGCGCCGGGGCGTTCAAGTCGTCGAACTACCACGGCATGTTGCAAGGATTGGTGCCAGAACTGGCCGAACAATCCATCGGCCAACTGTGCAGCGAGCGCCTGCCGGAATTGCGCGGCGTGATCAGCCTCGACGCGCAGCCGCCATCAGGTTTCCTGCCGTGGTCACAATTGACCGACATGGCGGCCAGCGTCACCCCGCAACAACTCAGTGAGCGCAGCAACAGCCTGCACTTCGATCAACCGGTAAACATTCAATACACCTCCGGCACCACCGGTTTCCCCAAAGGCGCGACCCTCAGCCACTACAACATCCTCAACAACGGTTACATGGTCGGCGAAAGCATCGGCCTGACCCCGCACGATCGCCTGGTGATCCCGGTGCCGCTGTACCACTGCTTCGGCATGGTCATGGGCAACCTCGGCTGCGTCACACACGGCAGCACGATGATTTACCCCAACGACGCCTTCGATCCGTTGCTGACCCTGCAGACCGTCGCCGAAGAAAAAGCCACCGGCCTCTACGGCGTGCCGACCATGTTTATCGCCATGCTTGATCAGCCGCAACGCGCCGAATTCGATCTGTCGAGCCTGCGCACCGGGATCATGGCCGGCGCCACCTGCCCGATTGAAGTGATGCGCCGGGTCATCAGCGAGATGCACATGAGCGAAGTGCAGATCGCCTACGGCATGACCGAAACCAGCCCGGTGTCACTGCAAACCGGCCCGAACGATGAGCTGGAGCTGCGCGTGACCACGGTCGGCCGCACCCAGCCGCAACTGGAAAGCAAGATCATCGACGAGGCCGGCAACCTCGTGCCGCGCGGCACCATCGGCGAACTGTGCACCCGTGGTTACAGCGTGATGCTCGGCTATTGGCAAAACCCGCAAGCCACCGCTGAAGCTATCGATGAAGCAGGATGGATGCACACCGGCGACCTGGCGAGCATGAACGAGGAGGGTTACGTCAACATCGCCGGGCGTAACAAGGACATGATCATTCGCGGCGGCGAGAACGTTTATCCGCGTGAGCTGGAAGAGTTTTTCTTCACTCATCCGGCGGTGGCGGACGTGCAGGTGATCGGCATTCCGTGCTCGCGTTACGGCGAGGAGATTGTCGCCTGGATCAAATTCCATCCCGGCCACAACGCCTCCGAGCTGGAGTTGCAAACCTGGTGCAAAGAGCGCATCGCGCACTTCAAGACGCCACGGCACTTCAAGTTCGTCGAAGAGTTTCCGATGACGGTGACGGGGAAAATTCAGAAATTCCGCATGCGTGAAATCAGCATCGAAGAACTTCGCGAAAAGCACGCCTGACACAAAAGTTAACGTGATTACAATCTAATGTGGGAGCGAGCCTGCTCGCGAATGCAGTGTGTCATTCAGCGCAAATGTGCCTGATATACCGCTTTCGCGAGCAGGCTCGCTCCCACAGGGGAATGGGCGGTGTTGGAAAGAGGAATCACAGAAAGCACAAAGGGGAGCCGAAGCTCCCCTTTAATTTTGTCGTCGCGTGCTCTTTTTTATTATTGAGGGTCGGTCTGTTGTTGTTTTTGGCAACCGTGGCCCTTTACCGCTGTTTTTGGCGACCCCCATCCGGGGTCAAGAGCAAACGTATTTTTTTGAGCGCTGATCTGCTTTCTCGTTAAACGATCCAACCGATTCGGGAGCTACCTGAAGGTAGTTTTATTGTTCTCTGCCCGGTTGCGGGTCACTCCTGAGAGCACCCTGAAAAGCACACCTTCTCCAAAAAAATCTGTTAGCTGCGTCTCTGCCGTGTTGTTTTTGTTATGTCAGAGTCGGTACGTCTTATTTTTATTGGTTTGCTGCTTTTTATTCTTGTTATGCCATAGAAATAGCATTACGCGTGCCAACTTTTAAAAAGCCTTGTAAATCAATGGCTTGTGATTTTGTAGGATTTTTCGATCAGGCCAATCCAGACAATTTGTTTCCGTGTTACTCGCTTAAGCCCACATTCCGGACACAGCGGTAACACCATCTCCCCTCACTGTGCGCTGCGCGCCTTCGCCACGCGCGAACCGCTCGGGCGACCGAGCACCGCGCTGATCCGCTGACCCGCGGCAATCAAGGCGTCCAGGTCGATTCCGGTCTTGATACCGAGGCCGTTGAGCAGGTACACCACATCTTCAGTCGCAACGTTACCGCTCGCACCTTTGGCGTACGGACAGCCGCCGAGGCCCGCGATAGAGCTGTCGAACACCGAAATGCCTTCGAGCAGACTGGCGTAGATGTTGGCCATCGCCTGACCGTAGGTGTCGTGGAAATGTCCGGCGAGTTTGTCCCGTGGCACCTGCGCCGAAACCACTTCAAACAAACGGCGAGTCGCGCCAGCAGTGCCGGTGCCGATGGTGTCGCCCAGCGAAACTTCGTAGCAGCCCATCGCGTACAGCTCGCGCGCGACCATCGCCACTTGCTCCGGTGCGACCGTGCCTTCATACGGGCAACCGAGCACACAGGACACGTAACCGCGCACGGTTACGCCGTGTTGCTTCGCCGCTTCCATGATCGGGGCGAAGCGCGCCAGGCTTTCGCTGATCGAGCAGTTGATGTTGCGCTGCGAGAAGGCTTCGGACGCGGCGGCGAACACCGCGACTTCCTTGACCCCGGCAGCGATCGCATCCTCAAAACCGCGCAGGTTCGGTGCCAGTGCGCCATAAGTCACGCCGGGTTTGCGCTGGATCTGCGCGAACACGTCGGCGGAACCGGCCATTTGCGGCACCCATTTGGGCGAAACGAAACTGCCGACTTCTATATAGCCAAGGCCCGCGGCGCTGAGCGCATCGACCAGTTGCACCTTGTCGGCGACACTGATGGGCTGGGCTTCGTTCTGCAGGCCATCGCGCGGGCCGACTTCGATCAGGCGTACTTGGGAGGGGAGGGACATGGGCTGACCTGCTCAAATTTCTAAGTGAAATGAGGAACCTTTGTGGGAGCGGGCTTGCTCGCGAATGCGCTGTATCAGAAACATATTTGTCGACTGGTAAATCGCATTCGCGAGCAAGCCCGCTCCCACAAGGGATGGTGTTCGATCCGTTAGATCGCCTGCTGGCTCTTGAGGGTTTGCTCCAGCGCCTGCACGCAGCGCTCTTCAGCGGTATCAAGCTCCAGTTTCATCTGTTCGATATCCAGCAACTGTTGCTCCAGTTGCTCGCGGCGCTCGGTGATTTTCGCCAGCATGCTGTTGAGCTGTTTGGTGTTACCGCTGGACGGGTCGTAGAGTTCGATCAGTTCGCGGCATTCGGCCAAGGAGAAGCCGATGCGCTTGCCACGCAGGATCAGCTTCAGGCTGACCTTGTCGCGCGGCGAGTAGATGCGTTCCTGGCCACGGCGCTCAGGGCTGAGCAGGCCTTGCTCTTCATAAAAGCGGATCGCCCGGGTGGTGATGTCCAGCTCGCGGGCGAGGTCGGAAATGCTGTAGGTCTGGCTGCTCATGGAAGCGCTCGGAAAAAGGTCTTGGCGCTAAGCTAATGGCAGGTTGACGTTTACGTCAAGCGGGATGATTTGTGTTGTATTTGATGGCCCCTTCGCGAGCAGGCTCGCTCCCACAGGATCCGTGGCGTTCACAAATTCACTGTGGGAGCGAGCCTGCTCGCGAAGAACGATGACGCGGTAAAAATCCCTACAGTTTGTCGAGCTTCTTCTCCTGCGCCGTCACCTGCTGGCACAACTCAATCATCTGCTCGCGCATCCAGCGATTCGCCGGATCCTGGTCGGTGCTTTCATGCCAATACAGATGCGTCTCCACTGGCGGCACATCATTCACCGGCAGATTAAACGCCTGCAGTTCATGCCGACGGGCAAAGCGTTCCGGCACGGTCATGACCATATCCGTCTGCTGCATCACCTGTGACGCCATCAAATAATGCTGCGAGCGCAGGGCGATCTTGCGCTGAATGCCCATTTTGCCCAGTGCCAGATCGACATAGCCCAGACCGCTACGGCGGCTGGAAATATGGATATGGGTCAGCGACAAATAATCATCCAGCGACAGCTTTTCCTTGCCCGCCATCGGATGCCCCTTGCGCATCGCACACACATAACGATCTTCCATCAGCTTGACGTGGCGCACTTGTGGGTCGGTGTTGAGCGGCGCATCCACAGCGAAATCCAGACGCCCGGCCGCCAGTTCCTTGGTGGTTTCACGGCGTTTCGACAGGAAACTTTCGATAATCACGGTCGGCGCCAGACGGCGCAGGCGCTGGAACAGCGGCGGCAAAATCACTGCCTCGGTGAGGTCAGTCATGCTGATGCGGTAGGTCTTGACCGCTTGCGCCGGGTTGAAAATACGACTTTCCTGAACCGACACGCGCAGCAGCGACAGCGCGTTACGCACCGGACCGATGATGTTCTGCGCCATCGGCGTCGGCACCATGCCTTGGGCGGTGCGTACGAAGAGCGGGTCGTTGAAGGTTTCGCGCAGCCGTGCCAGCGCGTTGGACACCGCCGGCTGGGTGATGCCGACAATCTGCCCGGCGCGGGTCAGGTTGGCTTCGGTGTAGATCGCGTCGAAGACGATGAAAAGGTTGAGGTCGACCTTGCTCAGATTCATAACGCGGCTTCTCTTGTTATTTAGTGCGGTGTTTGGGGGGCTGGCAATCAGCCGATCATATATCGGTGATGAATGTTTATACACGCCGAGAATAGGCTAGGTAAATTATCAGCGCTGTTCTAGCATCGATTGCATGACCTAAACAACCTCTGCTGAAGAACTGCCTTAACCATCGGGAGCTGCTCATGGATTTCGCTTATTCGCCCAAGGTGCAAGAACTGCGTGAGCGCGTAACCGCGTTCATGGACACTTACGTTTACCCGGCCGAAGCCGTGTTCGAGCGCCAGGTTGCCGAAGGCGATCGCTGGCAGCCGACGGCGATCATGGAAGAACTCAAAGCCAAGGCCAAAGCCGAGGGCCTGTGGAATCTGTTTCTGCCTGAGTCGGAACTGGGTGCCGGCCTGACCAACCTCGAATACGCGCCACTGGCGGAAATCATGGGCCGCTCACTGCTCGGCCCGGAGCCGTTCAACTGCTCGGCGCCGGACACCGGCAACATGGAAGTGCTGGTGCGTTACGCCAACGAAGAGCAAAAACAACGCTGGCTCGAACCGTTGCTGCGCGGCGAGATCCGCTCGGCGTTCGCCATGACCGAACCCGATGTTGCCTCCTCCGACGCCACCAACATGGCCGCCCGCGCCGTGCGTGATGGCGACGAGTGGGTGATCAACGGCAAAAAATGGTGGACGTCCGGTGCTTGCGATCCGCGCTGCAAGATTCTGATCTTCATGGGCCTGAGCAATCCCGATGCACCGCGCCACGCGCAGCACTCGATGATCCTCGTGCCGGTCGATACTCCCGGCGTAAAAATCGTTCGTCCGTTGCCAGTGTTCGGTTACGACGATGCGCCGCACGGTCACGCCGAAGTGCTGTTCGACAACGTACGTGTGCCGTACGAAAACGTATTGTTGGGTGAAGGACGCGGCTTTGAAATTGCCCAAGGTCGTCTTGGCCCAGGCCGGATTCACCACTGCATGCGTTCGGTCGGCATGGCTGAGCGAGCGCTGGAATTGATGTGCAAACGTTCGGTGAGCCGTACTGCTTTCGGCAAACCGCTGGCGCGTCTGGGCGGGAACATCGACAAGATCGCCGACTCGCGGATGGAGATCGACATGGCGCGCCTGCTGACGCTGAAAGCGGCGTACATGATGGACACCGTGGGTAACAAAATCGCGAAAAGCGAGATTGCGCAGATCAAGGTGGTTGCGCCGAACGTGGCGCTGCGCGTGATTGATCGGGCGATCCAGATGCATGGCGGCGCCGGGGTGTCGAACGACTTCCCGCTGGCTTATATGTATGCGATGCAACGGACATTGCGTCTGGCCGATGGCCCGGACGAAGTGCACCGTGCGGCGATTGGCAAGTTTGAGATCGGCAAGTATGTGCCGAAGGAAATGCTGCGTAGCGGTCAGTAAGACCGCGTCGCCCCCTTCGCGAGCAAGCCCGCTCCCACATTGGATTTGTGAACGCCACAGATCCTGTGGGAGCGGGCTTGCTCGCGAAAGGGCCTGAACATTCAACCCATGATCGTTCCCACGCTCTGCGTGGGAATGCATCCCGTGACGCTCCGCGTCACAGTGGACGCTGAGCGTCCATGGCGGAATTACCACGCGGAGCGTGGGAACGATTTGGCGGATATCAATACACCCAAACCTCAACCCGCCGATTCTTGATCCTTCCCTCATCCGCACTGTTGGTCGCCACCGGCATCTGCGCGCCAAACCCGCGCACCTCGCGCAGCACCACGCCGTTCTTCACCAACTCCCGTCGCACCGCCATCGCCCGCAATTTCGACAGCAAATCCGCACGCGCCGGGTCGTCCTTTACATCACCAAACCCCACCAGCGTCACCGCACGATCGGTCTTGTCATGGCGCTTTATATAGTCGAACACCCGCGCCAGATCCTGACGCGCCTTGTTGTCCAGACTCGCGCTGCCCTCTTCAAATCGGAAATTCACCGTCAGACGTTGGGCGTGACGGCTGAGGGATTGATAACCCTCGGGCATCAGCGCATTCGGCGCGACCGTCATGGCGTGCACGGTCTGGCTGATAAAACCGTTGCGCGCAACAATCTCCTGACCCTGACGACTTTGCGCAAACGCCACCAGCGCTTTTGCCCATGGATTGCTGCTGTCCGGCGGCAGATAAAAGAACAGTCGCCGAGACAGCGGATAGTCCTCGGTGGCGATCAGACTATTGAGCGGCAGCATCGATTGCGACGCGCCATCGGCAATCGCCACGGCTTTGGCCTGACGCACGTAAGGCAACCCAATGAAACCGATGCCCTGCGGATCACTACTCACCGCGTCGGATAATTCCTCGCTCGATTCGAAACGTTTCGCCGCACTGCTCAGCGTTTTCCCACGACGACTGAGCACCAATTCCTTGAACGTGTCGTAGGTGCCGGACTGATCATCTCGCGCATATAAATGAATCGCACCGCCGCGACCACCGAGGTCTTCCCAGCTTTTCACTTCGCCGGCGAAGATCCGCGCCAGTTGCTCGGTGTCGAGTTGCTGCAACGGGTTTTCGGGATGAAGGATGATCGCCAGGCCATCGATGGCGATGACTTGTTCGGCGGCGGCGCTTTTCAGATCGCCGAGGGATTGCAGACTGATCAGCTCGCTGTCCTTGATCTCGCGGGAGGAGGCGGCGAGGTCGGCGCTGGCGTTTTTCAGGGCGGTGAAACCGGTGCTGGAGCCGTGAGCGGCGACGTCGATGAGCACGCGTTTGCCTTCAGCCGTCTGGCCAACAATGCGCAGTTCGTTAGCGGTGCCCGGCGTTTCGCGGTGGATCTTCAGCAGGCCTTGCTGTTGCAGCAGACCTTCGACCAATGCTGGGCCGAGTTCGGCGCCGATGGTGTTGGAACCCTGAATGCGCAACGCCGGGCCGTCGTCGGGCACCGGCAAACCGGCGGCCGACACCGTCAGCCACGCACTCAAGAGAAAGACGCACAGAACACGCAGGGTCATGCCGGCACCGAATCAAGCCAAGGGGATTGCCGGGGAGATTAAGTCAGGCGCATGACCAAAAGATGACAGATCAAAAGATCGCAGCCTGCGGCAGCTCCTACAGGGGAACGCATTCCAATTGTAGGAGCTGCCGCAGGCTGCGATCTTTTGATTTTTAGCTCAATTCCAGCCAGATCGGCGCATGGTCGGACGGCTTTTCCATCCCGCGCAATTCATAATCCACGCCCGCCGCCTTCACCCGCGGCAGCAAACCATGCGACGCCAGAATCACGTCAATGCGCAACCCGCGCTTCGGCTCATCCTCAAAGCCACGGCTGCGGTAATCGAACCAGCTGAACATGTCGGTCACGTCCGGGTTCAGGTGGCGATAGCTGTCGGTCAGGCCCCAGTTCTTCAGGCGCGCCATCCACTCGCGCTCTTCCGGCAGGAAACTGCATTTACCGGTTTTCAGCCAGCGCTTCATGTTGTCCGGGCCGATGCCGATGTCGCAGTCTTCCGGGGAAATGTTCACATCGCCCATCACCACAACCGGTTGTTCGTTGTGGAACTGGCTTTCCAGCAGTGCTTGCAGATCGCTGTAGAAACGCTGCTTGGCGGGGAATTTGGTCGGGTGGTCGCGGCTTTCGCCCTGTGGGAAATAGCCGTTCATGATCGTCACCGGCACGCCATTGGCGTCGGCGAAGGTGCCCCAGATAAAGCGCCGCTGGGCGTCTTCGTCGTCGGTGGCGAAACCCTTGTGAATGGCGATCGGTTCCTGACGCGACAACATCGCTACGCCGTAGTGACCTTTCTGCCCGTGGAAATACACGTGGTAGCCGAGGGCGCGGACTTCGTCGAGCGGGAACTGGTCGTCGTGGACTTTGGTTTCCTGCAGGCCGATTACGTCCGGCTGGTGTTTTTCGATCAGCGCTGCCAGCTGATGCGGACGGGCGCGCAGTCCGTTGATGTTGAAGGAAACGATCTTCATGGTCGGCAGTCCTGGCAAAAGGGCGATGCTAGCTGACATGGGGGAGATGGGCCAGTGTGGGGTGGGAGAAATCATTTTTGGCTGTGGGATTTGTGTCGCCTGTGAGGGCCTCTTCGCGAGCAAGCCCGCTCCCACAGGGGAATGCATTCCAAAATGTGGGAGCGGGCTTGCTCGCGAAGAGGCCAGCAAAATCGAAGAAGATCCCGAGTTGGTCTATACCTGTGGGGAACTGTGCCAACGCCAAAAGGTTCGTACCAACAAGAGCGCCGCCATTTGACGCGCCCCGGGGAGAATCACTGTCATGCCTGAAACCCAGACCGCCATCGCCGACATTCATATGCTCGACCGCGGTTATTCCCGCGAAGCCCGATCGCTGCTTTATCAGGCCTATCGCCACGAACCGACTTTCGGCTACCTGTTCGAAGCCGAGCGCCCAGGCTACGAACAACGCGTTCGCGCCACCGTGCGTGAATTGGTCAAACAGCATTTCCTCCAGGACTTGCCGGCCATCGGCCTGTTGGTCAACGACCGCTTGATCGGCATCGCCCTGATCGCGCCACCGCAACGACGCCTCGGCATCACCGAAAGTTGGGCCTGGCGTTTGCGCATGGTGCTGAGCACCGGTTTCCGCTGCACCCGCCGCTATCTCGAGTACCACGACGCGGTTTCCGCGTGCGTGCCGACCGAGTCAGTGCACATGCTGCCGCTGCTGGGCATTCATCCGCAGTTCCAGGGCAAACACTTTGGCGAGCAACTGCTGACCGCCGTGCACAACTGGTGCGCCGTCGATGAAACTTCGCAAGGCGTGGTGCTCGACACCGGCAATCCACGTTATCTGGAATTCTATAAAAGGCAGGGTTACGAGGAGATCGGCGAGGTTGCCGTCGGCCCGGTGCGAGAACACGTATTTTTCCACGCCAATCCGCAAGTGTTACAAACGGCGACTGCTTAAGCGTCGAACTTTTCGGGACAAGTCTTGATCTATCACGCTCCCAAGCTCGTGATAGCATCCGCGCCTATGAAGTTTCCAGGAAGATTTACCAGTGGCGTGCTCATGCTGTTATCCAGCTGCGCGGCGCTGGCGCAAAGTGAATTGGATGTGCGGATCAAACCGTCCAACGATGAACTGAAGGCCAATATAGAAGGCTATATCGGCAGCCTCGGTGACCGTGACGAAGAAGCCTTGCTGCGCTTCAGTCGCGGTGCCGAAGAGCAGGCGCGCAAAGCGGCCCAGGCGTTGGGCTACTACCAGCCGCAGATTGAAAGTGACGTGAAGGGCGGCGAAAAACCGCGCCTGGTACTGAACATCGATCCCGGCGAACCGATTCGTCTGCGCAACGTCACCATCCGTGTCGACGGCCCGGCTGCCTCCCTCAAATCCTTTCGTGTACCGAAAAGCGACGTGCTCAAGTCCGGCGCGGTGCTCAATCATGGGCGTTATGAAGACGCCAAAAGAATTATTCAGAATCAGGCTTCACGCTTCGGCTTCTTTAGCGGCCACTTCACCAGCCAAAAACTCCTGGTCGACCCGCGCGCGGGTGTCGCCGATGTTGAGTTGATCTACGAAAGCGGCCCGCGTTATGCGCTGGGCCGCGTCAAATTCGAAGGCGACACGCCGTTCGACGAAGACCTGCTGCAACGCATGGTACCGTTCAAGGAAGGCGAGCCGTACGACTCGGAGCTGATCGCCGAACTCAACCGCGACCTGCAATCGAGCGGCTATTTCGAAGGCGTGCGCGTCGATGCCGCACCGACTGCCGCGAAGAATGATGTGATCCCGGTCGACGTCAAACTCGACACACGCAAACCGCGCACCATGGGCCTCGGCCTCGGTTACTCGACCGACGTCGGCCCACGTATCAAAGCCAACTGGACGCGCCACTGGGTCAACCCGCAGGGCGACAGTTATGGCTGGGAGGCCGAACTCTCGGCGCCACGGCAAAACGTCGGGCTGTTCTACGACATCCCGCTCGACCCGCCACTGACCGACAAACTGCGCTGGGCCGGCGGCTATCAATTTGAAGACATCGACGGCTCCGACACGCTGAGCAAGCTGCTGACCTTCGGCCCGGAATGGCACAGCAAATTGCCGAGCGGCTGGCAGCGGGTGATCTCGCTGAAATGGCAGCGTGAAGAGTACGAACTCGGTGACGACTCAGGGCTGAGCACTTTGCTGATGCCCGGCATCAGCTACTCGTACCTGAAAAGCGACAACCGCATCGACCCGCACAACGGCTATCGCCTGAGCTTCGAAAGCAAAGTGGCGAAAGAAGGCCTCGGTTCCGATAACAACCTTCTATATGGCACCGCGCTGGTCAAAGGCCTGACCACGGTGTTCGACAAACACCGCTTGCTCGGTCGCGTGCAGGTCGGCGGCAGCGCCACCAACGGCTATAAATCGGTGCCGCCATCGCTGCGCTTCTTCGCCGGTGGCGATCAGAGCGTGCGCGGTTACGACTACCAGAGCCTGTCCCCGGAGAACTCCGAGGGCGATCGCATCGGTGGCCGTTACATGGTCGCCGGCAGCGTCGAATATCAATACTCGATCGCCGAAAAATGGCGCGTGGCGACCTTCGTCGATCAGGGCAACTCTTTCAACAAACTCGAACTGCCGAACCTCAAGACCGGGGTCGGTATTGGTGTGCGCTGGGTCTCGCCGGTCGGGCCGATCCGCCTCGATCTGGCCCACGCACTCGACGACGACGGCGGCATCCGGCTGCACTTTTCCATGGGGCCTGAGCTGTGAAGCGTGGTTTGAAAATAACGGCACTCACGCTATTGGCGCTGGTGTTGTTGATTGTATTGAGCGTCGCCACGGTGCTCGGCACGCAGGCCGGCAGCCGTTGGGTGTTGGGTCTGGTGCCGGGCCTCAGCGTCGAGAATTTTCAGGGTCGCCTCGGCGGTCAGTGGAGCGCCGATCATCTGCTCTGGCAGCAAGACACCAGCCGCGTCGAGCTGAACAAGGCGATCTTCGCCTGGTCGCCGCTGTGCCTGACGCGCATGACGTTGTGCATCGAACAGCTCAAGGCTGATCAGGTCATCCTGCAATTCCCGCCAAGTGAAGAAACCACTGAAAGCGGCCCGATCAAACTGCCGGATCTGCAATTGCCGGTGGCCATCGAGCTGGGCGACGTGCAAGTTGGTAGCCTGCTGTTCAACGGCAGCGAGCAACTCAAGGGCTTGCAACTGGCGGCGCACTGGACGGCGCAGGGCATGCAGATTGAAAGCATCAAATTGCAGCGCGACGACCTCAGCCTGAACCTGTCCGGCACCCTCGCGCCGAGCGGTAACTGGCCGCTGAACATCGCCGGTGACCTGACGTTGCCATCGCCGGATAAGGGCCCATGGACGCTGGCGCTGAAAATCGACGGCGACCTGCTGAAAACCCTCAACCTGCACGCCGACAGTCGTGGCTACCTCGACGGCCAATTGAACGGCGAGTTGCAACCACTGGTGGAAAACCTGCCGGCCAAGCTGCGCATTACCAGCGACGCGTTCAAACCGAGCGCCGATCTGCCGGACACCCTGCAACTTAATCAACTGCAGCTGAGCGCCGAAGGCGACCTGAAAAACGGTTACCAGTTAAACGGCAACGCTGCGCTGCCCGCCGATCAAGGCCCGGTCGCGTTGTTGCTGAAAGGCAAAGTCGACGCCAGCGGCGCGCAAATCGCCGGCCTCGACCTGAGCGCCAACGACAAGCAAAGCCTCAAGCTCACCGGCAGCATCGACTGGAGCAAAGGCCTCACGGCGCAAGCCAACATCAATTGGCAGGATTTCCCGTGGCATCGGCTCTATAACGAAATCGACGAGCCGCAAGTCGCTTTGCGTACCTTCACTGGCGAAGTCTCCTACACCGACGGTCAATACCTCGGCAACTTCGCCGCCGCACTGGATGGCCCGGCGGGCGCGTTCACTCTGAGCAGTCCGTTCAGCGGCAACCTCAAGCAGATCGCTTTGCCTCAATTGAAAATGCAAGCGGGGCAGGGCAAGGCTGAAGGGCACGTCAACGTGCAGTTCGCCGACGGCATCGCCTGGGACACGGCGCTTGATCTCTCGGCGCTGAACCCGGCGTACTGGGTTGCCGAATTACCGGGCACCTTGGCCGGGCCGCTGAAAAGCAAAGGCGAGATGAAAAACGAACGCCTGAGCCTGACCGCTGATCTCGACCTCAAAGGCAAACTGCGCGGGCAACCGGCGATCCTGCAAGCCAAGGCCGACGGCGCTGGCGAACAGTGGAACCTGAATGCCCTGCAAATTCGCCTCGGCGACAACAGCATCAACGGCAAGGGCAGTCTGCAACAGAAACTCACCGGGCAGATCGACATCAAACTGGCGCGTCTGGCCCAGCTCTGGCCAGAACTGCGCGGGCAGATCAATGGCCGCGTCGACGTCGCCGGCACGCTGAAAGCCCCGCAGGGCAAACTCGGTCTGCAAGGTTCGCAACTGGCGTTCCAGGATAATCGCATGCAAAGCCTCAACCTCGACGCCACCCTCGACAGTGCGCAACGGGCGAAAATCGACCTCAAGGGCAGTGGCATTCAGGCCGGGGATACGTCTTTGGGCACGCTGACCGCCAGCGCTCAAGGCGACATCAAGAGCCAGAAACTCAGCCTCGACCTGCTCGGGCCGAAGCTGAAACTGGCCCTCGGTCTCGACGGCAATCTGGATAAGGGCAACTGGCGCGGCCGTTTGGCCAGCGGTGATATTCAGGCCGGTGGCCAGGACTGGAAGCTGCAAAACCCGGCCAAACTCGAACGTCTGGCTGACGGCAAAATCAACTTCGGCGCGCATTGCTGGCTGTCCGGCGGCGCGAGCCTGTGCGGCGAAGATCAGCGGCTGATGCCCGAGCCGAAACTGCGCTATCACCTCAAGCAGTTCCCGATTGAAAGCCTGGCGCAGTGGTTGCCGAAAGACTTCGCCTGGCAGGGCAAGCTCAATGCCGATCTGCAACTGGACTTGCCGGCGAGCGGCCCGAACGGTGTGATCAGCGTCGATGCCAGCGGCGGTACTTTGCGCATGAAAGAAAAGGATCAGTGGCTGGACTTCCCGTACCAGACGCTCAAGCTCACCAGCAAACTCACGCCGAAGCGCGTCGACACTGATCTCAACTTCGTCGGCGGCAAGCTCGGCGAACTGATGGTGCAGGCGCAGCTCAATCCATTGCCGAAAAACAAACCGCTGAGCGGCTCGTTCCGCCTCACCGGTCTGGATCTGTCGGTGGCGCGGCCGTTTGTGCCGATGGTCGAGAAACTCACCGGGCGCCTGAACGGCAGCGGCACGATTTCCGGTGGCCTGCTGGCGCCATTGGTCAACGGCACGGTGCAACTGAGTGACGGCGAAGTGTCCGGCGCCGAATTGCCGATGGAGCTGCAGGATCTGCAACTCACCGCATTGATCGCCGGTGAATCGGTGCGTCTGGACGGCGGCTGGAAAAGCGGCAAGAGCGGGCAGGGCAGCTTGAACGGTAACGTCGCCTGGGGTCAGGCGCTGGTGGTCGATCTGGCGCTGAAAGGCACGCAGTTGCCGGTCACTGTCGAACCGTACGCCAAGCTTGAAATGGCGCCGGATCTGAAAATTTCCATGGCCGGCGATGAGCTGAAAATCGCCGGTAAAGTGCGGGTGCCGAAAGGCGAAATCACCGTGCGTGAACTGCCGCCATCGACGGTGAAAGTCTCTGACGACACGATCATCGTCGGCGCCCAGACCGAAGAGGGTAAACCGCCGATGGCCATGAAAATGGACATCGACGTGGAGGTTGGCGATGACAAACTCGCCTTCGCCGGTTTTGGCCTGACCGCCAATGTGCAGGGGCATGTGCACATCGGCGACAACATGGACACCCGTGGCGAGCTGTGGCTCAACGATGGCCGCTACAGTGCCTACGGCCAGCGCCTGTCCGTGCGGCGTGCGCGCCTGCTGTTCGCCGGGCCCATCGATCAGCCGTACCTGGACATCGAAGCGATTCGCCAGACCGACGACGTGATCGCCGGTATTCGCCTGAGCGGCAGCGCTGAACAGCCGACCACGCAGATCTTCTCCGAACCGGCGATGAGCCAGGAGCAGGCGCTGTCCTATCTGGTACTCGGCCGTCCGCTGAGCACCAACGGCGAAGACAACAACATGCTCGCGCAAGCGGCGTTGGGGTTGGGCTTGATGGGCAGCGCCGGGGTGACCAGCAGCCTGGCCAAGGATCTCGGGATTCAGGACTTCCAGCTCGACACGGCGGGCAGCGGCGATGCCACCAGCGTGGTGGCCAGCGGCAACATTACCGAGAAGCTCAGTTTGCGTTATGGCGTTGGCGTGTTTGAACCGGCCAGCACCATTGCGCTGCGCTATAAGCTGAGCAAAAAGGTCTACGTCGAAGCGGCGAGTGGCGTCGCGAGTTCGCTGGATATCTTTTACAAGCGCGATTTCTAACCGCGTTCCCTCCAAAACCGAGTCACTTCCTTCGCGAGCAGGCTCGCTCCCACAGGTGATACATGACCCTGTGGGAGCGAGCCTGCTCGCGAAGGCGTCTGTGTGTCCGGCACAAAAACCAAGCCCACTGGTCAACTAATTGCTAAGCAACCTAACTATTGCGTTGACATTCGCTGCCTAGGCAGTAACATCTCGACATACATTCACTGCCTAGGCAGTTATTAGGTGAGCAAATGAAGCATTTCACCCCGGACGAATTCAAACACTGCCATCTCGGCCTGTTGCTTGGCCGTGCTGCGCTGCTCAAAGACCGGATCATCGACACCCACATGGAACCCCACGGCATCACCGCCGCGCAGTTCAAGGTGTTGATCATCATGGCCCAGTACGGCGTCGATACGCCGGCCGAACTGTGCCGGCATCTGTCGCTCGACAGCGGTTCGATGACACGCATGCTCGATCGTCTGGAGCAGAAAGGTTTTCTGGCTCGCCAACGCAGCGAAGGCGACCGCCGTCAGGTGCAACTGACCCTGACCGAACAAGGCCAGTTACTGGCCGATCGCCTGCCGCACATCGGCGCCAACGCGATGAATGAACTGGCGGGCGCCGTCACTCCGGACGAGTTGAAGACCCTGGAATACATCCTCAAGAAAATCCTGCTGGCAGCCGGTGACCCGATCACTATCCAGCGGTTAGGTGAACACAATGAGCGGTAAAACCTTGCGCAGCAGCCTGACGTTGGTGCTGTCGGCGATGATCCTCGCCGGTTGCGCCAACTACAGCGGCCTCGACACTCAAGGCCAAAACCTTGATGCGAAAAGCCTGAAAGTCGGCCAATCCCTCAACGGCGTGACCCTGTCGCCAGCCGCATGGCCGAAAAGCGATTGGTGGACCAGCCTCGGCGATCCGCAACTCGACGGCTTGATCCGCGAAGCCCTGCACGACAGCCCGGACATGCAGATCGCCGCAGCACGCGCCCACCAGGCCAGCGCCGCCGCCTATGCCGCCGATGCCGATCGCTATCCGACCCTCGACGCCAGCGCCGGCATCAGCCGCTCGCGTCTGGCCAAGGATCAGGATCCGCTGGGGCAGGGCGATGCCTACGCCACCGTGCGTAACGTCAGTGCCGGTTTCAATTACAACTTCGATCTGTGGGGCGGCCAGCGTGATGCCTGGGAAGCGGCACTCGGTCAGGCCCGCGCCGCCGAAGTCGATCGTCAGGCGGCACAGTTGACCCTCGCTGCCGACGTCGCTCGCGCTTACAGCGATCTCGGTCAGGCGCACATCGTTTATGACCTGTCCAACGACGACCTCAAACGCACCAAGCAGATGCTCAACCTGAGCCAGCGTCGCCTGAGCGCCGGGATCGACAGCCAGTATCAATACCAACAAACGCAAAGTCTGGAAGCCACGTCTGAGGCCAACCTGATCGACGCGGAAAAGCGCCTGAACAGCGCCAAAATTGCGCTGGCCGTACTGCTCGGCAAAGGCCCGGATCGCGGCAATGAAATTGCCCGGCCGAAAGTCCTGCAAGCCAGCGCTGTCGCAGTGCCGTCGGTATTGCCCGCCGAGCTGCTGGGTCGTCGTCCGGATTTGGTCGCCGCACGCTGGCGTGTAGAAGCGGCGAGCAAAGACATCGACTCGGCGAAAACCCGCTTCTATCCCAACTTGAACCTGTCGGCCTCGGCCGGTGCCGAATCTTTGTTGGGTGACGCGATGTTTGGTTCGGCCAGTCGCTTCTTCAACATTGCCCCGACCATTTCGGTGCCGATCTTCGACGGCGGACGCCTGCGCGCCAACCTCGATGCGCGCGACGCCGATTACGATCTGGCAGTGGCGCAGTACAACAAAAATCTGGTGCAAGCACTGGGCGATGTCAGCGACACGATCAACCAGTTGCGTGATATCGGCCGGCAGATCGGCGCGCAGCAACACGCCACCGAGATTGCTCAGGATTCTTACAACACCGTCGTCCAGCGTTACGGTTCCGGCATCGGCAACTACCTGGACGTGCTCAGCATCGAGCAGCAATTGCTGCAGGCCCAGCGTCAACTGGCCAACCTCAATGCCGAGCAGATCGACCTGTCGATTCAACTGATGCAAGCGCTGGGCGGCGGCTTCCAGGGGCAGACCCTGACCGCAGCCAACGCCACCCCAGCCACGCCGCACAACTAATTCAAGGTAATTGTCATGGCCACTGCCGAAAACACTCAAGCTCAAGACAACACCCCGGACAACGGCAACCCGCGCAAACGCAAAGTGATGCTGGTGGTGCTGGCTGTTGTCGTCCTGCTCGCCTGCGCTGGCGTGTGGGCGTATCACGAATTCATCGGGCGCTGGAACGAAAGCACCGACGATGCCTACGTCAACGGCAACGTTGTGGAAATTACCCCGCTGGTCACCGGCACTGTGGTCAGCATCGGTGCTGACGACGGTGATCTGGTTCACGAAGGCCAAGTGCTGATCAACTTCGACCCCAACGACGCGGAAGTCGGCCTGCAAAGTGCGCAAGCGAAACTGGCGCGCACCGTGCGTCAGGTGCGCGGTCTGTACAGCAACGTGGATGGCATGAAAGCCCAGGTCAACGCGCAACAGGCCGAAGTTCAGAAGGCCCAGGACAACTTCAATCGCCGGAAGAATCTTGCCGCTGGCGGCGCGATTTCTCAGGAAGAACTGTCCCACGCTCGCGACGACCTGACCTCGGCGCAAAACGCCTTGGCCAATGCCAAACAGCAACTGAAAACCACCAGTGCGCTGGTCGATGACACCGTGGTCTCTTCGCACCCGGACGTGATGCAGGCCGCCGCTGAATTGCGTCAGGCTTACCTGACCAATGCGCGCAGCACCTTGATCGCGCCGGTCACGGGTTACGTGGCCAAGCGCACCGTGCAACTCGGTCAGCGCGTGCAACCGGGTACTGCGCTGATGGCGGTGATTCCGCTGGATCAACTGTGGATCGACGCCAACTTCAAGGAAACCCAACTGCGCGACATGCGCATCGGTCAGCCGGTGGACATCGAATCCGATGTGTACGGCAGCGATGTGAAATACAGCGGCACCGTCGACAGCCTCGGCGCCGGTACTGGTAGTGCGTTTGCGCTGCTGCCTGCGCAGAACGCCACGGGTAACTGGATCAAGATCGTTCAGCGTGTGCCGGTGCGCATTCATATCAACGCCGAAGAACTGGCCAAGCATCCGCTGCGCGTCGGTCTGTCGACCAACGTTGAAGTGAACCTGCACGACCAGAGCGGCCCGATGCTGGCCCAGCAGCCACCGCAAAAGGCCTCGTTCACCACCAATATCTACGATCAGCAACTGGCCGACGCCGACGCGATGATCGCGCAACTGATCCACGACAACAGCGCTGCGGCGAGCAAAACCGCGCAACGCTGAGATCGCACCTGTGGTCAGGGGATTTATCTGAGGTACAGGGATTGATCTGGGAAAAGGAATTCCTTGTGGCGAGGGGATTTATCCCCGTTGGGTCGCGCAGCGGCCCCTCTTTGGATCAGGAAAAGACGGGACTGCTGCGCAGTCCAACGGGGATAAATCCCCTCGCCACAGTAGTTTTCCTTATCCCATAGATTGTTTTCCGCATGGGCTGCCGCGTCTGTGACAGACGCAGCGTCAACCCGGCTTCAAAGGATTCACAATGAGCAATAACGCTTCTTTCACGCCGCCCAGCCTGTTGCTCAGCACCATCGGTCTGTCGCTGGCGACGTTCATGCAGGTGCTCGATACCACCATCGCCAACGTGGCGTTGCCGACGATTTCCGGCAACCTCGGGGTGAGTTCGGAGCAGGGTACCTGGGTGATCACTTCGTTTGCCGTGAGTAACGCGATTGCGCTGCCGTTGACCGGTTGGCTCAGTCGGCGTTTCGGTGAGGTGAAACTGTTTCTCTGGGCCACGATTCTGTTCGTGCTGGCCTCGTTTCTCTGCGGTATCTCGACGTCGATGCCGGAACTGATCGGCTTCCGCGTCCTGCAAGGCCTGGTCGCCGGGCCGCTCTATCCGATGACGCAAACCCTGTTGATCGCGGTCTATCCCCCCGCGAAGCGAGGCATGGCCCTCGCGTTACTGGCGATGGTCACGGTGGTCGCACCGATTGCAGGTCCCATTCTCGGTGGCTGGATTACGGACAGCTATAGCTGGCCGTGGATCTTCTTCATCAACGTGCCGATCGGGATTTTTGCGGTGATGGTGGTGCGTTCGCAACTGGCCAAACGTCCGGTGGAAACCAGCCGTCAGCCGATGGACTACGTCGGTCTGATCACGCTGATCATCGGCGTCGGTGCGTTGCAGGTGATCCTCGACAAGGGCAACGACCTCGACTGGTTTGAATCGAATTTCATCATCATCGGCGCGGCGATTTCCGTGGTGGCGCTGGCGGTGTTTGTGATCTGGGAAATGACCGACCGCCACCCGGTGGTCAACCTGCGGCTGTTCGCTTACCGCAACTTCCGCATCGGCACGCTGGTGCTGGTGTTGGGTTACGCCGGGTTCTTCGGCATCAACCTGATCCTGCCGCAGTGGTTGCAGACGCAAATGGGCTACACCGCGACCTGGGCCGGTCTGGCCGTGGCGCCGATCGGGATTCTGCCGGTGCTGCTGTCGCCGTTTGTCGGCAAGTACGCGCACAAGTTCGACTTGCGGTTACTCGCCGGCATCGCGTTTCTAGCGATTGGCTTGAGCTGCTTTATGCGCGCCGAGTTCACCAGTGAAGTCGATTTCCAGCATATCGCGCTGGTGCAACTGTTCATGGGCATTGGCGTGGCGCTGTTCTTTATGCCGACCCTGAGCATTCTGATGTCGGACTTGCCGCCGAACCAAATTGCTGATGGCGCCGGTCTTGCGACGTTTTTGCGGACGTTGGGTGGTAGCTTCGCGGCTTCGCTGACTACCTGGATCTGGATTCGTCGGGCTGACCAGCATCATGCGTATATGAGCGAGAGCATCAGCACGTACGAGCCGGCGACGCGGGAGGCGCTGAACCAGTTGGGCGGGGCGAGTAACCCGGCGTATGCGCAGCTGGATCATGTGCTGACCAGTCAGGCGTACATGTTGTCGACCGTGGATTACTTCACGCTGCTGGGGTGGGGGTTTATGGGGTTGATTTTGATTGTGTGGCTGGCGAAGCCGCCGTTTGCCGCGAAGGCAGGGCCTGCCGCTTCGGGGCACTGAGGTCAAAAGCCCCTCACCCTAACCCTCTCCCGGAGGGAGAGGGGACTGACCGAGATGGATGTTTGAACTACACCGACTTGCAATACCGAGTCGAACTCAGGTTTTGAAAAGCCCACAAATCGGCTCCCTCTCCCTCGGGAGAGGGCTGGGGTGAGGGGGTGGCGATCTTCAGCCGTGCGGCAATGCCAGCGGTGGGGCGAAATCGAACGGCGCCAGCGCATACCCGCTCTCATCCACCTGCAACGCCCAACCCTGACGATCCCAATCCCCCAGCACAATCCGCTTCGCCGCTTCATCACCAATCTGCAACTTGTGAATCGCCGGGCGATGGGTGTGGCCGTGGATCAGGGTCTTCACCCCAAACTCCTGCATGATCCGCGGAATCTCTTCCGGCGTGACATCAACAATGTCATTGGCCTTCATCCGCGTCTGCGCCTTGCTCTCGCTGCGCAATTTGCGCGCCAGTTTATGGCGGCTGCTCAGCGGTAGATTGCGCAGGATAAACAGGGTGACCGGATTGCGCAGATAGCGGCGCAGCTTCATATAGCCGACGTCGCGGGTGCAGAGGCTGTCGCCGTGCATCAACAGCACCGGCTCGCCGTAAAACTGCACGACACTCGGGTCTTTCAGCAGCGTGCAGCCGGCTTCTTTGCAGAACGCCTTGCCGAGCATGAAATCGCGATTGCCGTGCATCAGAAAAATCGCCGTGCCGCTGTCGCTCAATTGGCGCAGGGCCTGGCAGATGGAACGCTGGAAGGGCGTCATGGCGTCGTCGCCTATCCACGCTTCAAAGAAGTCGCCAAGAATGTACAACGCACTCGCCGAGCGGGCGCGTCCGGCGAGCAAATCCAGAAACGCCCGGGTAATGTCCGGGCGCTCCTCTTCCAGATGCAAGTCTGAAATCAGCAATATCACGCTTCGATGATCTCGGCTTTCTCGATGATCACGTCGTCTGCTGGTACGTCCTGGTGGCCGGACTTCATGGTGGTCGACACGCCTTTGATCTTGTCGACAACGTCGGTGCCGGCGGTCACTTTACCGAATACCGCGTAACCCCAGCCCTGAGTGTTCTTGCCGCTGTGGTTGAGGAAAGAGTTGTCGGCAACGTTGATGAAGAACTGCGCGGAAGCCGAATGCGGCTCCATGGTGCGGGCCATGGCAACGGTGTACTTGTCGTTGGAAAGACCGTTGTCAGCTTCGTTCTGGATGCTTGGACGCTTGTCTTTCTTTTCTTTCATGCCTGGCTCGAAACCGCCGCCCTGGATCATGAAGTTACCGATGACACGGTGGAAAACAGTGTTTTCGTAGTGACCGGCTTTCACGTACTCGATGAAGTTGGCGACGGTGATCGGCGCCTTGTCAGCGTTCAGTTCGATGACGATGTCGCCATGGTTGGTGGTCAGTTTGACTTGAGTCATGATCGCTTCTCTTTAGAGGAATTCGTGGTTTTGGGACATCGAGCCCCCAAACCGGTTCAGCCAGCGTGGGCCAAGGTGCGCAGTTTAGCGTGACAGGCGCGAATTTCGAGGCAGTTTTTCAAATCCCGGCGATTAAATGCATGCCTTTATAGGGCCTGCTCTGTCAGCCCCTTGACAGCATCGGCTATGATAGCGGCTTTGTTTTGTCTGGCCCCCACTGCGGCCGCGCACCTGTAAGTCAAGGATCCTATGAGCAAGCCCACTGTCGACCCTACCTCGAATGCCAAGTCCGGCCCCGCCGTGCCGGTCAATTTCCTGCGGCCGATCATCCAGGCAGACCTGGACTCGGGCAAGCACACCCAGATCGTCACGCGTTTCCCGCCTGAGCCCAACGGCTACCTGCACATCGGCCACGCCAAGTCGATCTGCGTGAACTTTGGCCTGGCCCAGGAGTTCGGCGGCGTCACGCACCTGCGTTTCGACGACACCAACCCGGCCAAGGAAGACCAGGAATACATCGACGCGATCGAAGCCGACGTCAAATGGCTGGGCTTCGAATGGTCCGGCGAAGTGCGCTACGCCTCGCAGTATTTCGACCAGTTGCACGATTGGGCCGTTGAGCTGATCAAGGCTGGCAAGGCCTACGTCGACGACCTCACGCCTGAACAAGCCAAGGAATACCGTGGCAGCCTGACCGAGCCGGGCAAAAACAGCCCGTTCCGCGACCGCTCCGTCGAAGAGAACCTCGACTGGTTCGCCCGCATGCGCGCCGGTGAGTTCCCGGACGGCGCCCGCGTGCTGCGTGCGAAGATCGACATGGCCTCGCCGAACATGAACCTGCGCGACCCGATCATGTACCGCATCCGCCACGCTCATCACCACCAGACGGGCGACAAGTGGTGCAT